>CALXZQ010000098.1 GCA_944393275.1 uncultured Clostridia bacterium | reverse complement strand
TATTTTTAAGAGTATAATTATATTATGAAAAGAGTAAGGAGGTTGCCTTTTATGAAAAACGTTAAAGAATATATGGAAATGCCATATAACTATATAATTCAACAAGTAAATGATGAAAGTGGCATCTATTTTTATGCAAGAGTATTAGAACTAGATGGTTGCCAAAGCACAGGGGAAACATTTAAAGAAGCATATGATAATTTAAAAGAAGCTATGGAAGGTTGGATAGAAACAAAATTGGCAAATGGATTTGAGATACCAGAGCCAGTCAAATACGAAAATTTTAGTGGTAAATTTATTGTTAGAATTCCAAAATCATTACATTATAGATTATCAATAGAAGCAGAGCGAGAAGGAGTATCATTAAACCAATATGCCCTATATAAACTAAGTAAATAAGATAATTATCAAATGCAATATTAAAGTTTATTAGATATTTTGTCTAATAAACTTTTTTGGATATAAAGTTAAGTACATAGGTAAAAAATCTACTAACAAAATGTTGATTTATGTCTGAATTTAATATATTATTAAAAGGTATAATAACAATTAAAAGGTGAGATAAATGTATTTAAAGAGATTAGAGTTACAAGGATTTAAATCTTTTGCGGATAAAACTGTATTAGATTTTATGCCTGGAATTACAAGTGTTATAGGTCCTAATGGATCAGGAAAAAGTAATATTTCAGATGCTATCAGGTGGGTTCTAGGAGAGCAAAGTATGAAGTCTTTAAGAGGAAATAAATCTGAAGACATTATTTTTGCTGGAACACAAAATAGAAAATCATTAGGATTTGCAGAAGCATCACTTATATTTGATAATCAAGATGGAAGCTTACCAATAGAATATAGTGAAGTAACGGTTACAAGAAAGATATATAGAAGTGGGGAGACAGGCTATTATATAAATAAAGTACCTTGTAGATTAAAAGATATTTTAGAGCTATTTATGGATACAGGTATAGGAAAAGATGGATATTCAATAATAGGACAAGGAAAAATTGATGATATATTAAGTAATAAATCAGAAGATAGAAGACATATATTTGAAGAAGCAGCAGGAATTGTAAAATATAGGGCAAGAAAAGAGGAATCAGAAAAAAAATTAGAGCATACAAAACTTAATCTGCTAAGAATAAATGATATATTATCAGAAATTGAAAGCAGTATCGAACCTTTAAAAATACAATCTGAAAAAGCTAAAAAGTTTTTAGACCTAAGAGAAGAACTAAAAAGCATAGAAGTAGGTCTATTCTTATTTAATATAGATTCATATAAGGAAAAATTGGAACAATTAAAAGCAGATATGGATATTATGCAATCTTCTTATGATGAAGAATGTAAAGCTCAAGAAATGAAAAGAGAAGAAAAAGAGGTATTGAAGAAACAAATAGATGAGCTTATTTCAGAAATAGAGAAAATGCAAAATATTGGCTTTGAAAGTTCAAATAAGATAGAAAAAATAAATTCAGATATAAACATAGCTACTGAAAGAATAGCAAATAATAATGAGAATTTAGAAAGATATAAAAATGAAATAGAAGAGCTAAAAAATAAGATAGAGTCTTTAGAAAAGGATAAGGAGCAAAAATTAGCTAAAAAAGAAAATCTATATTTAAGCAAAGAAAAATTTGAAAAAGAATTGAAAGAAAAAGAAGAAGAACTTGCTAAAATATCTGAAAAAATGTCTGATAAAGAAATAGAAATGGAAGAAAAGAAGAAGATAGTTTCAGATAATATAGACAGAAAATATGAAATTCAAAATGATATAAATACTCAAAATGTAACATTTGAAAACCTAGATAAAAGAGAAAAAAGTGTAAGATTTGAAATACAAACTACGATATCCGAATTAGACAGTTCTAGGATGAAAAAATCTGAAATATCTGAATCATTTGCACAAATAGATGCAAAAAGAACTAAAATTGCTAAAAACATAACAGATATGAGAGAACAAAAACAAGAAAGTACAGATAAAATAAAAGCATTTGACGATGAAATAAATAAAATTAATTATGATATAAGAATGAAAGATTCTAGATTAAAATTTTTACAAGAAACTGAAAAAGAAAAAGAAGGCTATGTAAAAAGTGTAAAATCTTTGTTATTAGATTGTGAAAAAATTAAAGAACTTGGAAAAGGCGTATATGGAGTATTAGCAAATATAATAAATGCACCTAAAGAATATGAAACAGCAATAGAAATGTGTCTAGGGACAGGATTACAAAATATAGTTACTGAATCAGAAGATGAAGCAAAAAGATTAGTAGAACACTTAAGAAAAAACAATTTAGGAAGGGCATCATTTTTACCAATTACCTCTGTTAAAGGAAAGAAACTAGACAAAATAGATCAAAAAGGTATAGACGGAGTTATAGGTATTGCAGCAGATTTAATAGCATATGATAAAAAATATGAAGGCATAATATTAAATTTACTTGGAAGAACTGTTATAGTTAAGAATATGGAAGCAGGAGTAGCACTTGCTAAGAAAAATAAATATTCATTTAGAATTGTTACACAAGAAGGAGACGTTATAAATCCATCAGGAGCAATTACCGGAGGATCTGTAACACAAAAAACGGTAAATATTTTAGGAAGAAGCAGAGAAATAGAAGATCTTCAAAAAGAACTTAAAAAGTTAAAAGAGAATTTACAAAAAATAGAAAAAGACAAAGAAGATTACATAGATGGAATAGAAGACATATTAGAAGCAAGTGAGAGCTTAGAAAAAGAACTACAAGAAATTGATATTATATATGCAACAGAAAAACAAAAATTAATATCTGTAGAAGAAAATGTAGATAGACTTGAGAAAAGATTAGCTAAGTTAAGAGAAGAATTAGAAACAATTGAATCTAAAAAGAAAGAAACAGAATCTATAAAAGAAAATAAAAAACAAGAAATAGAGAGCTTAACAAATGAGATAGAAGAATTGAATAAAGTTATAGAAGAATTTACAATCTTAAATAAAGACAATCAAAAATATATAGATGATTTAAATTTTGATATAACAAATCTAAAAATTTCTGTATCATCATTTGAGGAAAGTGAAAGCTCAATAAATGAAATAGCAGGCATAATTGAACAAGATATTAATTTAAGTAAAAACAATATTGCAAACAAAACAAAACAAATAGAAGATATAGAAATTAATAATAGTGAACTTAAAGAAACAATTCTAAAATATAAAGAAGAAATTGAAAAAGTTAAAAACGAAGTTGCAAATAGTGGAACACAAGTTGAAAATCTAAAGAATTCCAGAATAGAGAAAAATAAGAAATTAGAGAAAGTTGAAGAAGAAATATCTGATCAATTTAAGAAAATAGAAGAGCTAAAAGAGCAACTAGTAAAAATGCAAGTAAAAGAATCTAAAATCTCACAAGACTTGGAAGATATAATAAATACTATGTGGGAAGAATATGAAATCACTCCAAATAATGCACAAGAATATGAAAGACCTAAAAATGTTGCACATACTCAAAAACAAGTTAATTCATTAAGGGCACAGATAAAAGACATGGGAAGTATAAATATAGATTCTATAGAAGAATATAAAAACTTAAGAGAAAGATATGATTTTATGTGTGAACAAAGATTAGACTTAGAAAATTCTATGGCAAAACTAAGAAATGTTATTGGTGAAATAACTAAAAATATGAAGGAACAATTTAGTGATAAGTTCAAACAAATTAACAATAACTTTAATGAAGTATTTAGAGAATTGTTTGGTGGAGGAAAAGCTGAACTTATACTGTTAGATGAAGATAATGTATTAGAATCAGGAATAGATATATTTGCACAGCCACCAGGAAAGAAGCTAAAAAGTATGTCATTACTTTCAGGTGGAGAAAGAGCACTTACAGCAATAGCGATATTATTTGCTATACTAAAAATAAATCCAGCACCATTTTGTGTATTAGATGAAATTGAAGCGGCTCTAGATGATGTGAATGTATATAGATATGCAGAATATTTAAAGAAATTTTCTAAGGAGACACAATTCTTAGTAATTACACATAGAAAAGGAACAATGGAAATTGCAGATACAGTTTATGGAATTACAATGGAAGAAAACGGAATTAGTAAATTGTTATCTATGAAATTAAAGTAAAATATAAAAATATCTACAAGAGTATATTAAAATATGCTCTT
>CALXZQ010000097.1 GCA_944393275.1 uncultured Clostridia bacterium | reverse complement strand
GGTAAATATCCTGAAAGATCATTAGAAGCAGTAAATAAAATTACTGGCCTTAATCTAGAATATTATATTGTAGTAGACACAGATGCTTTGACAAAATTAGTAGATGCTATCGGTGGTGTTGATTTTTATGTTCCAATGGACATGTCATATCATGATTATTCAGAAGAAAATTATATAATGATTGATTTAAAAGAAGGTATGCAAAAATTAAATGGCGATCAAGCTGAACAATTAGTAAGATTTAGACATAATGATGATGGAAGTACTTATCCTGAGGAATATGGCGGTGAAGACTTTGGAAGAATGAGAACTCAGAGGGAATTTATTTCTGCCACTTTACAACAATTATTAAAACCTTCAAATATACTTAAAATTGGGGAAATTATAGATATTGCATCACAAAGTGTAAAAACTAATTTATCTATATCTAATGTAAAAGATTATATCCCTTATGCTGTCGAATTCAACACTGAGAATATATCTACTGATTATTTACCTGGAAATGATCATAGACCAACTTCATCTAGTCCTTACGTATATTTATTAGATGAGGAGGAATCTCAAAAAATAATTTGTAAGCATTTCTTTGGTGGAGCAACAGAAGAGAATTTAAATCCTGAAATGCCTAATATCCAGATATTAAATGGTTCTGGTGATGCTTCTATTTTAAAGGGAGTAGTAAATAGTTATAAGGAAAAAGGATACAATGTTCTAATGGTTGGAAATAACTCAAAAACAGTAAGTAAGTCTAGTATATTAAATAGAACTAAAGAACTTCCTGATATTGCTACATCAGTTCAAGAAGTACTTGGTGTTGGTACAGTTACAAATGGTAGTAAGTTAGATGATATTGATTTTACAATAATAATTGGTAAAGATTATCTAAATAATTAATTAAATATATTTACAAATATTAATTTATTATATAAAATTAGAGTGTCTTATAAAATAAGACACTCTTTTATCATATTATCTATAATATCCACTTGTAGTATATTTGGTTCTCTTTTTCTTTCTTACAATTCTTTTTTTATTTTTACTCTTATTTTTCTTATTTTTATTATAATATAAATATAAAAATGCTAGTATAATTAATGCTATAATAATTAAAAATGTGTAAGATTTTTCAACATCATTTTCTGCTAAAAGATTTGTTTCATATTCTATTCCATTTATATTATATTTTGCTACACCTAAGACTTCACCTTGCTTTATTGGAGCTTTTATTTTTTCATTTAGTATTATTTCTGCATTTTCATTTTGTTTTACCCTATCATTAGTTACTAATGCCTTTATTTCATTTTCTGCTACTAAATTCAAATTTTGGGTATCTTTTGTTGCACCATTTACTTTTATTGTTTGTACTGTACCATTCTTTGCAATTACAGTTTTATCTGAAAAGTTTTCAAAAACATATTCAAATAAGTTTTTAACATCTGTTTCTCTTATACTCTGATTATTACTATTTACTTTATCCGCATGTAATACAACTGCTATTAATTCTATTCCATTTTTAGTTGCTGCTGCTACTAAGCAATTTTTTGCTGGTGTTGTAGTACCTGTTTTTATTCCTATTGCATTTTCATAATAATATTTGCTGCTCTTTTTTATAATATTATTAGTAGTAATTAAATTTCTATCTATTCTATCATATTTATTTGTACTTGGTAATGTATAAGATGCTGTAGATACAATCTTTCTAAATGTCTCATTTTTCATAGCTTCTTTTGCTATTAATGCTAAGTCATAAGCAGTTGAGTAATGATCTTCATTATGAACTCCATTTGGATTTACAAAGTGTGTATTTTTACATCCTAATTCTACTGCTCTAGTATTCATCATAGTTGCAAAACTTTCAACATTACCTGAAACATATTCAGCAAGAACCACTGCTGCTTCATTACAAGATGGTACTAATAATGCATATAATAAATCTTCAATAGTCAATTCTTCTCCAACTTTAAGTAAATCTGTAGAATATCCTGATGGTATAGAAAATACTGCATTATAACTTACTGTTGCAACTTCTTTTAGGTTAGATACATTCTCTAGTACAATTAAAGCTGTCATTATTTTTGTAGTACTAGCAGGATAATATTTTGTATATGCATCTTTTTCATATAGTATTTCTCCTGTTCTTGAATCTATTAATATTCCTGCACTACTTCCTATATCTATATTTATTTGTGTATTTTCTGCTCCATACACCCTATTTGTAAATGTAAATATAAATATACTTATTAATAAAATTATTATGGCGTTTTTTAATGTCCTCTTCATTTGCATATTTTTCTCCTCTAAGTAATCTAATTATTAATTTTTTATCAAACATTCTTTTAAATTTAATCTATTAGTATAAAAAATATCTATCGATATAATATCTTAATTTACGACAAATTTCAATATTTTTTTACAAACTTTTATTAAGTATAATTTTACGGAGGTACCTTATATGATAAATTTCAATAAAAAACAAATAATTATTTTTTTAGTTATTTTTATTTTTATGATTTTAGTAATTTTAGTTTATTTTTTTAAAATTTATAATTCAGATTATGAAGTTTTAGAATCAGAAAATATTCTTGAAAATACAACAGATATCTCAGAAAATGTTAATTTAAAAAATGAAGTCTCTGACACAGAAGAAACAAATGAGGATATAATTGTAATTCATGTGACTGGCGCTGTACATAATCCTGGTATAGTAAAACTACCTACTGGTTCTAGAATAGCGGATGCAATCAATTTAGCTGGAGGTTTTACTGACGACTCCGATATTTCTTCAGTCAATTTAGCCTATAAGTTAGATGATGGAGAAAAAATATATATTCCATATATTTCTGACAATTATTCAAATAATTCATATATCTCGTCTGATGCAGGGCAAAATATAATATTAGAGGATTCTTCTAGCTCCTTAAATGGTTCTTCAAAAAATATTAATTTAATAAATATTAATTCGGCTACTCAAGCAGAATTAGAATCTATCCCTGGAATTGGTCCGTCTACAGCTTTAAAGATAATACAATATAGAACAGAGAATGGTAAATTTAATGATATTAATGATATCAAAAATATCAGTCGGCATTGGTGATGTAAAATTTAATTCTATAAAAAATTATATTTCAGTAAAATAAATATTATAATAAAAAAGCTTCCCTAATATTAATTATTAAGGAAGCCTTTATTTGACTTTATTTATTTTTTCTATATTTTACAAGTGCAGCTATTCCTAGTATAATAGCTAAAACTAAGACAAGTATTATAGTTACATTTAATCCAGTAGCTGGTAATTTTGTATTTGATGCTGTTTCATCATTAGTTGTATTTTGTTGTGTTGTTGTTCCACTTACTGATAAAGAAGATGTATTTTTGTCTTCTGATTCTTGTACGGTAGTATTTAAATTATTATTTTCGCTATCTACATCAGGATTTTCTGGTAAATCTGGCGACGTACTTTGTCCTCTTATATTTATTTTATATGAAATGTCATCATGTGGTTCTTCTACTTCTCCATCTGTAAGCATAATATTTTTTAATTCAACTGCTGCTGTTCTTTCTTCAGGCTTTCTTATAGCTTTTAATGTTACCTTCATAATATTTCCAGAAGATTCTCCACCGATTACTTGGCTTAACGCTGTCATTTTTCCATTTTCTCCTATTCTAACACTCCAATCTTCTTCTCCAGATATTTTTACTAATTCAAATATATCTTTATCATAATTTAATATAGCTGATAACCCTGTTAGTCCTTCAATTTCGCTTACACTATTTAACTTTAAATATATCGTAATTTCCGAATTTATATCCACATTTTGAGAATTTGAAGAAAATGTTAGCTCTGCTATTTTTGCAGCATTTACTACTATAGAATTTAGTACAACTAATATAATTATTAATAATATACTAGCTAATTTTCTCATTTGTTTCACTCCTTTATATATTTATAATTTAGTCTATCATTTATTTTTTCTCAATTCAATATATTTTATTATTTTTATGTATATTTTTACTATTATTAGAATAATATATAGTATAATTATTGACAATATATTTTTTTTGGTATATAATATTACTTATACATCGCGGGGTGGAGCAGTTGGCAGCTCGTCGGGCTCATAACCCACAGAGCAGAAATAATCAGTTTTTTGAAACG
>CALXZQ010000096.1 GCA_944393275.1 uncultured Clostridia bacterium | reverse complement strand
AAAAAAGCCATTTTTCCTTTTAAAATGGCTTTTTTCATTATTTTTCTACATACCAGTTTTTGGCAGTTTTATTTGTTCTTCTATGTTACTTATTTCTAGAAAATCTCTCTCTATTTCAACTATTGGTTCTTCTTCTTTTGAGTTTCTTACTGTAACAGTTAATTCTTCATTAAATTTAACATTTACTTCTATAAATTTTTCATAATTTTCATATCCTTCTGGTGGAATTTTTTCTTTAATATAATATTTTCCTGGAATTAAATCTTTAATTAGTATTTCTCCATTTTCATCTGTAATTAGATTAGTCATTATAATATTCTTATTTTCATCAAATAATTCAAATACAGCATTTTTTAGATTTTCTTCATTTTCACTCTTTTTTATAATTCTAATCTTAGTTTCATTATTAGAATAGGTTAAATTTTTATAGCCTTCTCCATCTTCCATTTCAATTTTTGTTACAGCATAATCTTGTGTTCCTGGAATTTGTGTTTCTCCTATATATATTGGATTTGTTTTTATTTGTCCAACCACTCGTAAATTAATTTGTCCATCTGCTTCAAGTTCTTTAATTGGTATTGATAACTTAAATTCTTCTCCATCTCCAAAATTTTCTCTATAATTATTGTTTTTATCTGTTATTAGTGTACCTTCTGGAAAATTTTCTCCTAAATATACATTATATTTTTTTATTTCCCCTTCTGATTTTACACTCATAATTTTATATACATAATTTTTATTAGTAGCGTCTTGAGTCCAGTTTACAGTGTTCTCTATTATATTTATATTTGCTGATACTGGATCTCCTCCAGTTTTATTTACATTTTCTAAAATAGTTTTTATCGCATTATATGTTCTGTCACTTTCTTCTGTTCCTAATGATTCAAAATTATCGATCGTATATCCATATATAACTGCATAAACTGCCATTTTAGTAGCTGTAAATGCTTCCTTATAATCTGCACAATTTAACTGCTGTGGTGTTTTATATGGATAACCATTTTTTATTGCTTTATATATTTTAGTATCTTTTAAAGTATTATTTACAATTACTTTGTAATTATCAACTGATTCTGCTCCTGGTAAATCTTTATTTAGGCAATATACTGGGCTTTCTATGCCATTATTATTAATTGCAACATAACTTACCTTTATTACACTTCCATTTCTTTTAATTAAACTTCCACAGTCTCCTTTATATTCTACTAAAAGTTCCTTTCCTTCGGTCTGAACTGCAAGACTATATACATAAGAAAAATTGCATAATACTATCATTATCAAAAATATATTTAATATAAATTTAAAAATTCTTTTCATTGTTTTCCTTCTTTCTTTATTATTATTTTTCAACACCTTGTATACATCTTCTGTAATTTGGTTCATTTTCTACACAGGTAATAAGTGTAATTTTGTTTTCTTCTGTCTCTTCTAAATAACTCCAATCTGTATCTTTAATAATAACAATATTACTTACTAAATATTGTCTTATTTGTCCATTGTATTTATAAAATATACTATCTCCTCTCTTCAATTTTTTGATATTTTCAAAGTAATTTACTTTATATCCTCTGTTATGTGCTCCTAATCCTATGTTTCCATTCCAATTACTAGTATTAGAGAAATGACCTACAGATCTATTCATTACTTCTTTTTCTACAGTTTCTTCTATTGGTGCAATAAGCTCTATATTTGGTATATAAATACACCATTCATATTTTTCCATAGTAAGGCTTTCATTTTGCACATTATTCACATCATTAATATTCTCTGCAGATTCAGTTTCTTCAGAGTTTATAATTTCATTTACTTGATTTTGAATTTCTGATTTTTCTTCGAAATTAAAATAATTGAATTTAAATTTTTGAGAATTAATTACATTTAAAATAAAAAAAATTATGATTGTAATAATAATAGAAATTATATTTACAGCTTTTCTAGTATAAAACTTCATTCATATAACTCACCTACCTTTTAGTGCACATATAAATATTACAATAAAAAATGGTCAATGTAAACCTTTTTTCATCGACCATTTTCAACATTATTCTTCATTTTTCTTTTCTTTATCTAGTTCAAAATAGAATTCTACTCCATTATAAGTATTATTTACGCCATATAAATTGTGATAATTATTCATAATAGCTTTTACTAATGATAAACCTATTCCACTGCCTCCATCATCTCTATTTCTTGAACTATCTATCTTATAAAATCTATTCCAAATTCTATTTAGATTTTCTTCAGCAATATTGTCTCCCGTATTAAATACAGAAACTCTTATTTTATCTTTATTTTCATATATCTTTATTTCTATATACTTTTCATCATGTATAGTTTTTACATTTTTAATCGCATTCGTTATATAATTTGTAACTACTTGCTCTATATAAAATTCATCTGCATATACAATAAAGTCTTTTTCTGGCTTTATCCTTACTTCAATAGAATTATCATCTAACATTACTTTAGATTTTCTAATAACTTCATTTATCAGTTCTACTATACAAAAGTTTGCATTATTAAATTCTCTTTTCCCATATTCTAGTTTTGATAGTTCCAATAACTGTTTTACAAGTCTATCCATTTTATTAGCTTCATCTAAAATTACATCTGCATAGAATTTTTTGCTTTCCTCATCTGAATTTACATTTTCCACTAATCCTTCTGCATACCCTTGTATTAATGCTATTGGTGTTTTTAGTTCATGAGAAACATCTGATATGAACTGCGTTTTCATTTCATTAACTTTAGATTTTTCTTCTATATCTTTTTCTAGTTCTATATTATTATTTCTTAACTGTTTAATGGTAGTTTCTAACTTATCAGACATAGTATTTATACTTTTTCCAAGATTATCTATTTCATCATTTGTTCCATTAGACTCATATTTTTTACTAAAATCTAGTTTAGACATTTTTCTAGCAATTTCATTTAATTCTAGTATCGGTTCTGTAAACCTTTTTGATATATATGAAATAAGTATCGCTGCAATTACTAATGTTGCTCCACCTATTATGTATAAGAAATTATTTGATATTCTTACATTTTCTTTTATAGATTCTATTGGCATTCTAATATAAAGTATATATCCATTATCTAACTGACCTGTAAGTAGCACATAGCTTACTACACCTTTGGAATCTTTAACCTTTTTAATATTTATATTTTTATCTATATATAAGATATCTGCTTTATCTGTTACTCTATTTTGTGACATAGCATTTATTTCATCAATTGTAGAAAATAAGTCTTTATCAGTTGTATATACACTCATTCCTGTATCTGTTTTTAATAATATGTCAAAATTATCTCTAGCTGCAATATTACTTAATTCTTCTGTTATATCTATATTAATTTGACTTTTATAAATGTTATTTACAGTATTATATACACTAATTAAAGTATTTCTTTTTGAATAAATATAAAATGTCTCTAAAATTATATTATTTAAAATAATTAAAAATAATATAACTAAAGCAACAGCTAGTCCTAATGTTAAGAATAACCTATTTCGTACGGAGTTCATTTTTAATGTAAATTTGCTCATATATTCCCCCAACTATTATTTAACCTCAAATTTATATCCTATTCCTCTTACTGTTTCAATATATTTACCTTTTTTTCCAAGTTTATGTCTAATCTTTTTTATATGGCTATCAATTGTTCTTGAGTCTCCATAATAATCATAATTCCATACATTATTTAATATTTTATCTCTTGATAATGCAATATTTTGATTATCAACCAAATATTTTAATAATTCATATTCCCTTAGACTCAATTCGATTGGTTTATTATCAACCTTAACTGTTCTTCCCTCTGAATCTATCACAATTCCGCCATATTCCTTTACTGCACTAGTGTCCGCATTTACTCTTTTTAAAATGGCCTCTACTCTAGCCACTAAAATTTTTGGACTAAATGGTTTTGATATGTACTCATCTACTCCTAATTCAAATCCAAATAATTCGTCTTGTTCTTCTCCTCTCGCTGTAAGCATTATTATTGGAACTTTTGACTTTTGTCTTATTTGCCTTAGCACAGACCAACCATCTAATTTTGGCATCATAACATCTAATAATATTATATCTATTTTATTTTGGTTCTGCTCAAATACTTCTAAGGCCTTTTCTCCATCCTCTGCCTCTAATATTGAGTATCCCTTTTGCATTAAGAAATCTTTTATAAG
>CALXZQ010000095.1 GCA_944393275.1 uncultured Clostridia bacterium | reverse complement strand
GAGAAAAACAACATAGAGATACAAAATGAAAAAATAACTAAAATATCTTTAGACAATGATGAAAATAGTTTTGACAAAGTATTTGACTTAAAAGGTATGTATATCTTCCCAGGTCTTATAGATGTACATACACATTTAAGAGAACCAGGATTTGAATACAAAGAAACAATAGAAACAGGCAGTATGGCAGGAGCAAAAGGAGGATATACTAGTATTGCAGCAATGCCTAACTTAAATCCAACACCAGATTGTATGGAAAATTTACAAATAGAATTAGATGCAATAAAAAGAGATGCAAAAATAAATGTATATCCATATGGAACTATTACTAAAGGAGAAAAAGGAGAAGAACTTGCAGATTTAGAAGACATGGCAGAATATGTTATAGGTTTTTCAGATGATGGACATGGAGTTCAGAGTGCAGACATGATGAGAAAGGCAATGGAAATATCAAAAAGACTAGGTAAAAAGATAGTAGCACATTGTGAAGATAACTCACTTTTAAAAGGTGGATATATACATGATGGAGAATATGCTAGAATTCATAATCATAAAGGCATTTGTTCAGAAAGTGAATGGGGACCAATCAAAAGAGATATTGAATTATCTAAAGAAACAGGATGTGAATATCATGTATGTCATATATCAACAAAAGAAAGTGTAGAAATAATAAGACAAGCCAAAAAACAAGGAATACCAGTTACTTGTGAAACAGGACCACACTATTTAACAATGAATGATATGCAAATTCAAGAACATGGAAGATTTAAAATGAATCCTCCAATAAGATCTGAAGAAGATAGATTAGCGCTAGTAGATGGAATAAAAGATGGAACAATAGATATGATAATTACAGACCATGCACCACACTCAGAAGAAGAAAAAAGCAGAGGATTAGCAGGAAGTGCTATGGGTGTAGTAGGATTAGAAGTTGCGTTTCCAGTACTTTATACAAATCTTGTAAAAACAGGAGTTATATCTTTAGAAAAACTTATAGATTTAATGAATACAAATCCAAGAAAAATATTTGGAATAGGGACAGAAATAAAAGTAGGAGAAAAAGCAGATTTAACAGTATACGACTTAGAGGAAAATTATAATATAGACTCAAATAAATTTGTATCAAAAGGAAAAGCAACGCCATTTGATGGGAATAATGTATATGGAAAATGCAAGATGACAATTTGTGGTGGAAATATAGTTTTCACAGAAATATAAAGGGGTGAAATAATGTATAAAAGAGATAAATATAAAATAAGAGAAAATACGAATATTGCAAAAAGTGTATATAAAATGATATTAGAAGGAGATACACAGTATATTATAAGACCAGGTCAATTTATAAATATTGAATTAGATGGATTTTATTTAAGAAGACCAATCTCAGTATGCGATTATGATGATAAAACAATTACAATTATATACAAGGTATTAGGAGAAGGAACTGAAAAAATGACTACATTAAAAGTAGGAGAAACTCTTGATATTCTAACTGGCCTAGGAAATGGTTTTAATGCAAAAAAAGGAGGTGAAAGACCACTACTTATAGGTGGTGGAGTAGGAACCCCTCCGATGTACAATTTATGCAAAGTATTAATAGAACAAGGGGCAAAACCAGTAGTACTACTGGGATTTGGCTCAAAAGATGAAGTCTTTTATGAAGAAGAATTTAAAAAACTAGGAGCAGAAGTATATATCTCAACTGTAGACGGAAGTTATGGAACAAAAGGATTTGTTACAGATATAATTAAAAATTTAGAAGGTTACACATATTACTATGCATGTGGACCTATGAATATGTTGAAAGCAGTTTATGATATAGCAGAAGGAGATGGAGAGTTTAGTTTCGAAGAAAGAATGGGCTGTGGATTCGGAGCCTGTATGGGTTGCACTTGTAAAACGAAATATGTTAATAAAAGAATTTGTAAAGATGGACCAGTTATGAGAAAGGAGGAAATAGTATGGTAGAAAAAGACTTATCAGTAAATTTAAGTGGATTAAAATTAGACAATCCAGTAATACCAGCTAGCGGTACTTTCGGATTTGGATATGAATTTGCAGATTTTTATGACATAAATATATTAGGCTCAATTTCACTTAAGGGAACAACAAAAGATGAACGATATGGAAATCCTTTGCCAAGAATTGCAGAATGTAAAGAAGGACTTATAAATTCTATAGGATTACAAAATCCAGGAATTGATAGTGTTATTGCAAATGAATTACCACGCTTAAAAAGAAGCTATAAAAAACCTATAATAGCTAATATTAGCGGTTTCTCAATAGAAGAGTATGTATATTGCTGTGAAAAAATAGATAAAGAAGAACAAGTTGGAATAATAGAATTAAATATTAGTTGTCCCAATGTGCATAATGGAGGAATGGCATTTGGAACTACTCCAAGTGCTGCAGCAGAAGTAGTAAGAGCAGTGAAAAAAGTTATAACAAAACCTCTATATGTTAAACTTACACCAAATGTAACAGATATTGTATCAATTGCAAAAGCTGTAGAAGAAGCGGGAGCAGATGGTATAGTTCTAATAAATACAATGCTTGGAATGAGAATAAACTTAAAAACTAAAAAGCCAGTTGTAGCAAATAAAATGGGAGGATTCTCAGGACCTGCAATCTTTCCAATTGCTCTAAGAATGGTGTATCAAGTATATGAAGCGGTAAAAATTCCAATAATAGGAGTTGGAGGAATATCAAGAGCTGAAGATGTATTAGAAATGATGTTGGCAGGAGCAACAGCCACAGAAGTAGGAGCAGCAAACTTAAAAAATCCATATATTTGTAAAGAGATTATAGAAAATCTACCTACAGTAATGGAGAAATACGGAATTACAAGCCTAAGTGAAATAATAGGAAAAGCTCATTAAGAAAGGAAAAATAAAATGGGGAAAGATGTAATAATAGCAGCAGATTTTAAAGATAAAAAAGAAACAATAAATTTTTTAAATCTGTTTAATGAAGAAAAATTATTTATTAAAATTGGAATGGAATTATTCTATAGTGAAGGGCCAGATATAGTAAGAGAAATAAAAAAAAGAGGTCACAAAGTATTTTTAGATTTAAAATTACATGATATACCAAACACAGTAGAAAAGGCAATGGCATCACTTTCAAGATTAGATGTAGATATGTGTAATGTACATGCAGCAGGAACTATAGAAATGATGAAAGCTGCAATAAAAGGACTTACAAAAGAAGATGGAACAAGACCTATACTTATTGCAGTAACTCAGTTAACTTCAACTAGTGAAGAAAGAATGCAAAAAGAATTATTGATTGAAAAAACAATAGATGAAGTGGTTAAGAAATATGCTTTAAATGCAAAAGAAGCGGGACTAGATGGAGTAGTTTGTTCACCACTAGAAGCAGGAAAAGTAAAAGAAATATGTGGAAAGGAATTTTTAACCGTAACACCAGGTATAAGATTTGCAACTGATGATGTAGGAGATCAAGTTAGAGTAACAACACCAGCTAAAGCCAAAGAATTAGGCTCAGATTATATTGTAGTAGGAAGACCTATAACAAAATCTGAAAATCCAGTAGAAGCATACAGAAAATGTGTAAAAGAATTTTGTGATTAAAATATATATTTGGAGGATTATTATGGAAAGAAAAGAAATTGAAAAAAACATTGCAAAGGATTTATTAAGTATTAAAGCTGTATTTTTAAGACCTAGTGAGCCATTTACTTGGGCAAGTGGAATAAAAAGCCCTATATACTGTGATAACAGAATTACTTTAAGCTTTCCAGAAGTTAGAGGAAGAATAGAAAATGGACTAGCACAAATAGTAAAAGAAGAATATCCAGAAGTAGAAGTATTGATGGGAACAAGTACAGCAGGAATTGCTCATGCTGCATTAACAGCAGATATATTGAATTTACCAATGGGATATGTAAGAGGAAGTGCTAAAGACCATGGAAGAAAAGTACTAATAGAAGGTAAATTAGAAAAAGGACAAAAGGTAGTAGTAATAGAGGACTTGATTTCTACAGGTGGAAGTGTTATAGATGTTGTAAATATACTAAGAGATGCAGGAGCAGAAGTTTTAGGTATAGCAAGCATATTTACATATAATATGCAAAAAAGCAAAGATAGATTAGAAGAAGCAAAAGTAAAAAATGTAAGTTTATCTAATTTTGATGCCCTAGTAGAAGCAGCTGCAGAGGAAGGATACATAAAAGAAGAAGATATAGAAAGACTAATTAAGTTTAGAAATAATCCAAGTGATGAAAGCTGGATAAAATAAAAAAT
>CALXZQ010000094.1 GCA_944393275.1 uncultured Clostridia bacterium | reverse complement strand
TAAAAGTAATAAAGAAAAAATATGATGAATTAACAAACAGCAAAGTAGCTGTTTATCAAAGGATTGATATAGATGAATCAAATAGATAAAAATACAATATGCTACAGATGTTTAGGTTGTAATAGAATAGAACTAGAAGATTTTAAAGGAGTTTATAGATGCGAATATGCAACTACAGAACAGATAAATATTCTAGATGAAGTGGAGAAAAAGAATGAGCAAAATAATAATTTTTAATAAGAAAGATATATTAATAGCTGATTTAGAAGGAAAGATTGAAAATGATAACAAAATGAAAATAGCAAAATTTAAAGAATACAAATTATTAAAGAGTAATACAGCACAAAAACTGTTAAGAAAGTTAGAAAGAGCAATTAAGTACCATAAGTAAATAGTAAATGCTAATGAAGCGGAATGAAAGGAATTAAAGATATGAAAAAGTTTTGTATATTTGTAACGATTATCGCTATAATAGCTGTTTTCTGTAATATGTCAATGGAAGTAGAGATAAGAAATTTAAAAGCAGAGAATTATGATTTAAAAGAAGAGATAGAAGATTTAAAAAATCAGGAGGTAAAAGACAATGTTTGAATTTTTTGAAGGGCTAATAGAAAAATTAGGAGTTAGATTAGTTAGTGATTTTAGTGAAAAATTAATAGATTTTATAAATGAAGTTATTAACAATAAAGATAATAAAAATAATGATAAAGGAAAGGATTTTATTAAGATAGGAAGTTCAGGAAACAGAGCACAAATAGGAAGTTCAGGATACGGAGCACAAATAGGAAGTTCAGGATACAGAGCACAAATAGGAAGTTCAGGATACAGAGCACAAATAGGAAGTTCAGGATACAGAGCACAAATAGGAAGTTCAGGATACGGAGCACAAATAGGAAGTTCAGGAGACGGAGCACAAATAGGAAGTTCAGGAGACGGAGCACAAATAGGAAGTTCAGGAAACAGAGCACAAATAGATATTTCAGGAAACAATTCAATAGGTTTTGTCTGTGGATATAAGAGTTTTATAAAAGCAAAAAAAGGAACATGGATAGCACTAGCAGAATGGGGAGAGAACGAAGAAGGACAATATATACCAATTTTTGCAAAAACAGCTCAAATTGGCAATAAAGAATATAAGGATTTTAAAGGAAAAACACTTAGAGAAGATAAATATTACATTTTATGGAAAAAAGAATTTTATCCAGTAATAAATTTAGATAACATCTGGACAATAAAATTATCAGAAAAGAAAAGGGAGAGTATTACAATAATTAAAGCAATAGATATAGAAGATATTTACTGTAACGAGTCAGAAGACATAAAACCAATTTATATAGCACAAGAAAAAAAATTATCAGCACATGGTTATACAATAAGAGAAGCTATTGATGATTTAACCTATAAAAAATTAGATAAGATAAATATTGATGAAATAGTAGCAGAAATCAAGAGAACAGGAAAAGTAAATAGAGCACAATACAGAGCAATAACAGGAGCTTGTTCTTATGGAACTAATAAATTTTGTGAAGAAAATAATATTCAAGACTTAGAAGAAATTAGCTTAAATGAATTGAGAAAAATATTAATTAATGATTATGGAGCAGAAAAATTTTGGAAACTATTAGATAATCAGGAGGAATAGCTTATGAATTGTACAGACAAAGAACGTGAAAATTGTCAAGTAGAAAAAAGAGGATGTGAAGGGTGTTTTTATAATAGCGACAAAAATGTCGCACTAATAGAAGAGTTGATACAAGAATATAAAACATATAACGACTTAGACGGAATACAAGATCTAAGTATATATGTTAATGTATTGCAAAACATCTTAGCAGAAAGAGAAGAAGATAAAAAGAAAATAAAAGAGTTAGAAGCAAAACTAGAAGAAGCTAATAAGCAATTAGACTTAGACTATGTAGATGAAAATTATATACCAGTTCAAAAAGTAATAGATAAGATAGATGAGCTAGAAGAAAAAATGGGATATGAAGACAACGAAAAAGTATTAGTATATTTACATAAACAAAGAAAAGTTTTAAAAGAATTGTTGGAGGGAAAATGAATTTTGAAGAAATAAAAAATATGAATAAAAAAGAATTTGAGCAGTTTATATTTAAAGTACAGAGCAGTAATCAAAAATTTTGTGTAAGATGTGGCAATTTTACTTTAGATAGAATAACGTTTCAGTTGCAAAAGATGGCAATTCTCCAAGGAAATTATGCAATATGTGTAAAGACTGCTATGTAGATATGCTAGATTATTTAGGGATAAATGATATTGAAGATTAGGAGGCTGGGAGAGTGAAAAAACATGCAAGTGGTTATTGGTATCAATTTATTATTCCAAGACGATTAACATTATTACCAACCAGAATATATAGATGGTTAAATTTCTATTGGAGATTAAAAGATAAGGAGGACAAGCAATGAATTACGATATAACATTCTGTAGTAATAAAAATTGTAAACAAGAATGCGAAAGAAATCAAAAAAATGTAAACAAGCAAGAAGTTATTATAAGAAATGGGATATGGATAGGTGATTTTCCTAAATGTAAATATTTTGATAAGGAGGAAATATATGTGCAAATATTGTGAGAAAGAAAAATTTGAAGATTGATATAAAAATGAATTATATTTAAATTTTCCATTAATGGACGATTCTTCAGAAGAATACTTTGACATAAATAAAGAAGATGTTCCAATCCAATATATAAGAAAAAATGATAAAGAATATTTTTTGATAACAGAAATAAATGATGAAGATGGAAATGTATTATCAACAGAAATAAATTATTGTCCAATGTGTGGAAGAAAGTTAGGAGATGGTAAAAGATGAGTGTAAAAAGCAAAGTAAAAAGATGTAATAAAAAAATAAATCAATTACAAGAAGAAATAAATAATTTAAAAACTACATTATCAAATAAACAAATAGAAAATTCAAGCAAAGAACAATTATATGAAAATATTATAAAATTTGCAATAACGAATCAAATAGGTAATTTAAAAGGAGGAATGATGATAGATTATTTTGGAATAGATAAAATGAAAGATCTAAAACTATCAATTGAAAGTAATCCAATAGAACATGCTTATATTATGAGAATAAATTATTATTAATACTAATAGATAAAATAATTAGATTAAATAGAGGAGTGATTTAATTGAAATCAGATTTGACATTAGAGATAGAAAATCAAGCAATAAAACAATTTAAAAAAATGGGAGTTTTTATATGTCCTGAATGTACTTTTGAAAGAGCTTGGATAAATGATACACCCGCTAACTGTTCTATAGAAGAATTTAATTTTAATCCTAAATATAATCAAGTAGAAGGAAAATATATAAGAAGTGAAATAGTTGATATTTTAGAATTAAATTCTCAAAAAGGCTGGATATGTTATGAAATAAAAATATCTAAATCTGATTTTCATAGTAATGCTATTAAAAGTTTTGTGGGTAATTACAATTATTATTTAATGCCAGAAAATCTATATGAACAAGTTAAGAATGAAATACCAAAAGAAATTGGTGTATACACATATAATGGAAGAATACTGAACTTAGTTAAAAAATCTAGGAAGCAAAACTTGATAGATGGTATTGATGAACAACTAAATTATGGAATTATAAGAGCTTTAGATAGAGAAAGGGTAAAACAAAGAGAAAAAATAAAATTAAATATATTAAAAAATTTACAAGATTATAAAAACGAATTACAAAACAAAATTAACAATAAAAAAGATGAGAGATGGGAAATAAAGCATAATTTAGAATATGACAAGATAAAGGAACAAAATGCAAAAATAGAAGAATTAGATATAGAACTAGATATACTTGAAGAAGTAAATAACAATCTAAAATTTATTTTAATGAAAGTTTAGATGAGTGATACTGAAAATAAAAAAGCCCGCCGAAGCGGGAAGCCATTAATTGTTGGCAGTTTTGAGGTAACGCCGAATATAATAGAGTGCAAAAGGAAAAGTTATTAATGCGAGAAGCCATTCTCTACTAAAGAGAAAATCAAACACAAAATGAAGCTCAAGAATGGAAAAAACATAATAAAAGCCCTTGCTCATCTAAATACCTCCAAAATTAAGCAATAATATCTATTATAGCATAAATTACATTAAAATTCAAATACTACACTCCAAAGAGGAAATAAAGATGAGTAATGATAGAAGATTTTTAACTTAAAGAATAAGCATTAGATTATTTAATTATTGAATACAATTATGAATATGATTAGTGATATAATATATGCAGAATAATTAGTTATATATTTAAAGAAATAAATAATATCAGGAGAAA
>CALXZQ010000093.1 GCA_944393275.1 uncultured Clostridia bacterium | reverse complement strand
CTTAAATATAATAGTAAATTTATAATATTCGAACTTAATACAGTATAAATACCTGTATAAGCAAGACCTGTAATAGATCCTAAAGAAACTGTTATAAGTTCTGGTATAGAAGTTGCAATTCCCGCAATATTTCCTACAATTTTTGGCTTTAAATTTAAACTTTCTGCAAGATTTCTTAAAAGATTAACTAATATATATTTAGATATTAATACAATCAAGGTTGTATAAATAATAAATTTTATTATTTCTATTATTAATTCCATAATATCACCTTGCTAATATTATTATCCAATATAATAAAAAAAACACAGTTTTACTGTGCTTTTTCTTAACCATTTATATTAATTCTAATATAGCCATTTCTGCAGCATCACCTTTTCTTGGTCCTGCTTTAACTATTCTAGTATATCCACCAACATTTCCTGCAGATACGTATTTTTCAGCTATTTCTCCAAACAATTTTGCTGTTAAATCTATATTTTTTCCGTCTGTACCTTTTACTTTGTTTATTTTATTCATGATTAATCTTCTTGCGTTTAATCTTGATGGCATATCTTTTTGTCTTTTTTCAGTTACTTCTTCTTTAACAACTTTTAAATATTCTTTTCCGTTTTTGCTTTTTACTAATTCAGTAACTTTATTTCCATTATTATCTAGTTTTGCTCTAATAACTTTTACGTCTACATTTTCGTAGTTATCTTTTTCTCTTATAGCTAACGAAATTATACTATCAGCTATTGCTTTTACTTCTTTAGCTCTAGCTTCTGTTGTTGTTATTCTTCCGCGTAATAATAAATCAGTTACTTGTGTTCTTAACATAGCATTTCTTTGCGCAGTTGTTCTTCCTAACTTTCTATTTCTTGCCACTTTTTTCACACCTTTCCTTTATATATTATCGGTTATTAGTCTTCTTCTGAAGCAAAATCTAATCCTAATGAATGTAATTTTTCAGTTACTTCATCTAATGATTTCTTTCCTAAATTTCTTACTTTCATCATATCAGATTCCGTTCTACTTATTAAATCTTCTACTGTTGCAATAGAAGCTCTTTTCAAACAATTGAATGAACGAACAGATAATTCTAAATCTTCTATTGACATTTCTAATACTTTTTCTTTCTTAGATTCTTCTTTTTCTACCATTACTTGAGTATTTTTTGTTGTTTCTGATAAATCAATAAATAATTCTAAATGACCAGTCATAACCTTTGCTGCTAAGCTTAATGCTTCATAAGGTTTTAGACTTCCATCTGTCCAAACTTCTATTATTAATTTGTCATAATCTACCATTTGACCTACTCTAGTATTTTCTACTGTATAGTTTACTTTTTTTACTGGTGTATATATAGAATCTATTGGAAGTACAGATATATCTTGATTTTGTTTCTTATTTTGTTCAGCTGTATTATAACCTCTTCCTTTATTTACTGTCATTTCTATTTTTAAATGACCACCTTTTGCTATAGTTGCTATATGTAGATCTGTGTTTAATATTTCAACTGTTCCATCTGTTATAATGTCTCCTGCAGTTACTTCACCCTCACCTGCATCTATTCTAACTACCTTTTCTTCTGTTCCATCTAATTTTAATCTAACACCTTTTAAGTTAACAATTAATTCTGGAACATCTTCTACAACATTTGGTATTGTAGAAAATTCATGTAAAACACCATCTATTTTTATACTTGTAATTGCAGCACCTGGTAATGATGATAATAGTATTCTCCTTAAAGAATTTCCTATAGTTACTCCATAACCTCTTTCTAGTGGTTCACATACAAATTTAGCATAATTTCTTGTTTCGTCTATTTCTAAGCATTCAATATTTGGTTTTTCAAATTCTATCATTTTTTACCTCCTAATAGGGTTGCTAGTAGCAACTTATAAATATTTAATACTCTAATAACATCTATTATTTTGAGTAAAGTTCTACTATTAAATGCTCTTCTACTGGTAAATCTATTTCTTCTCTTTCTGCTAATCTTACAACTTTACCAGTTAAATTTTCGAAATCTCTTTCCAACCATCCTGGTACTGGTCTTGCTGCATTAAGCTCAATATTTTCTTTTATTGTTTTATTATCTTTTTTAATTTCTCTTACTGTTATAATATCACCTGGTTTTACTAAGTATGATGGTATATCAACTTTTTGACCATTTACATCAAATTGTGCATGGTTAACAAGTTGTCTAGCTTGTGCTCTTGAGCTACCAAAACCTAATCTATATACAACATTATCTAATCTACTTTCTAATAATTGTAATAAGTTTTCACCTGTGATTCCTTTTTTATTTGAAGCCATTTCAAAATATTTTCTGAATTGTTTTTCTCCAACTCCATAGAATGACTTTGTTTTTTGTTTTTCTCTTAATTGTGTACCGTATTCAGAAAGTTTTGATCTTTTTTGTCCATGGTCTCCTGGTCCATAATTTCTTCTAGCAACACTACATTTGTCAGAATAACATCTTGAACCTTTTAAGAATAGTTTTTGACCTTCTCTACGGCATATACGGCATTGTTCATCTTTATATCTTGCCATTGACTTTTACACCTCTTCTTTCTATCTATATGTTCAGGATATAAATCCATCTTAAATTTTATATATTAATACACTTATTATACACGTCTTCTTTTTGGTGGTCTACAACCATTGTGTGGTATTGGTGTTACATCTTTTATACTGCTTATTTCTAGACCTGTTGTTTGAAGTGATCTAATTGCTGCTTCTCTTCCTGAACCTGGTCCTTTAACATAAACTTCTACAGTTTTTAAACCATGTTCCATAGCAGCCTTAGCAGCTGTTGTTGCAGCTTCTCCCGCAGCAAATGGTGTGCTCTTTCTAGAACCTTTAAATCCTAATTCTCCAGCACTTGCCCAAGATATAACATTTCCATTAACATCTGTTATTGTAACTATTGTATTATTGAAACTAGAATGAATATGAGCAGCTCCTTTATCAATGTTTTTTCTATCTCTTCTTCTAGTTGTAGTTTTCTTTGTTACATTTTTAGCCATTTCAAAGCTTACCTCCCTTTATTATTTTTTGCTCTTGCTTACTAATTTTCTTGGACCTTTTCTTGTACGAGCATTAGTCTTTGTTCTTTGTCCTCTAACTGGCAAACCTCTTCTATGTCTTAATCCTCTATAACATCCTATTTCTGTTAGTCTCTTAATATTTAAAGCAACTTCTCTTCTTAGGTCACCTTCTAATAACAAATGATTAGCTTCTATAGCTTTTCTAATTGCTTGTACTTGGTCTTCTGATAAATCTTTTACCCTAGTATCTGGATTAACTTCAGCTTCTTTTAATAATTTTTGAGATGTTGTTAATCCTATTCCATATATGTATGTTAATCCTATCTCAACTCTTTTTTCTCTAGGTAAATCTACTCCTGATATACGAGCCATAAATTTTTGCACCTCCAAAATTCTATTCTTGTTTAGTATAATTAAAATTGGTTTGTCCATATACATTTTAAAGTGAAATGTCTTCCGTTTACTGAAGCCTTTAAAACTATTACAGACATATATATAAACACAAATCCGATAAAGAAAGCTTTTGGCTTTCCCAGCCGCTACCAAATTTGTGTTAATAACTAAGGTTTTAAATTATCCTTGTCTTTGTTTGTGTTTAGGGTTTTCACATATAACTCTAATAACACCTTTTCTTTTTATAACTTTGCATTTTGGGCAAATTGGTTTAACTGATGGTCTTACTTTCATTCCTATCACACCTCCATTAATTGTACTTATGTTTATATGTTTAATTTATAATTATTTTGCTCTCCAAGTAATTCTTCCCCTTGTTAAATCATATGGAGAAAGTTCTACTTTTACTTTATCACCTGGTAATATTTTTATATAATTCATTCTTAGCTTTCCTGAAATATGGGCAAGTATTTGGTGTCCATTTTCAAGTTCTACTCTAAAATTTGTATTTGGTAAAGTCTCTACAACTGTACCCTCTACTTCGATTACATCTTCCTTTGCCAATATAATTCCCTCCTGAATTTTTAGTAAATTATATGTTTTCTAAAAATTTACAATTAGCTTATATAGTATATAACAAAATTATATTAATGTCAATATTTTTGGCTCTTTTTCTGTAATTAAAATTGTATTTTCATAATGTGCTGCATTGGTTCCATCTGCTGATATTATTCCCCAGCCATCATCAAGCTCTAAAATATCTGGTCCTCCTGCTATTACCATAGGTTCTATTGCCAGTGTCATTCCTGGTTCTAATCTTACTCCTCTACCTGCTTTCCCAAAATTTGGAATGCCTGGATCTTCGTGCATCTCTCTTCCAATTCCATGTCCTTGAAATTCTCTTATAACAGAAAAACCATTTTTTTCTACATATTCCCCTATAGCATGTGAAATATCTCCTAA
>CALXZQ010000092.1 GCA_944393275.1 uncultured Clostridia bacterium | reverse complement strand
AAATAAATAATACAATGAATAGACGATAAATTGTGTACATATATTAATAATTGAAACGGAGGAAAGATCATGGTTATACTTCTTGATGCAATGGGGGGAGATAATGCTCCAGATGCAAATATAAAAGGTGCAGTTGAGGCAATAAAAGATGTAGAAGAGACAACAGAAGTAGTGCTTGTAGGAAATGAAGAGATAATAAACTCAAGAATTAAGGAAATTTATAAAAAAGAAAATATATCTCAAATATCAGATAGATTAAAAATATATCATACAACACAAACAATTGAAATGGAAGATACTCCAACGGTTGCAATAAAACAAAAGAAAGATTCTTCTATGGTAGTAGGTTTTAATCTACTAAAAGAAGGAAAAGGAGATGTATTTATTTCAGCTGGTAATTCAGGAGCTTTACTTACAGGAGCAACCCTATTAGTAGGAAGAATAAAAGGAATAGATAGACCAGCATTAGCAGGAATGTTGCCAGCATATAAAAGTAAATTGTTACTTATGGATTGTGGATCTAATACAAATTGCAAACCAATTAATCTTTTGCAATTTGCACAAATGTCATCAATATATTTAAAAAATACATTCGGTATGGAAAAACCAGCAGTTGGATTATTAAATATAGGTACAGAAGAAACAAAAGGTAATGAATTAATAAGAGAGTCATATAATCTACTAAAAGAAGAATCACCAAGACTAGATATAAATTTTGTAGGAAATGTAGAAGGAAGAGATGCATTCTCAGGAAAAATAGATGTAATTGTAACAGATGGTTTTACTGGAAATATATTTTTAAAAACGGTAGAAGGAATTGGAAAGTTTGTTAAACAATCATTATTAGATAGTTTAAAGAAAAATATATTAACAAAATTAGGGTCAATCCCTTGCTTACCAGCCATAAATGAATTTGCTAAAAAATTAGATTATAAAATATATGGTGGAGCTTTATTCTTGGGAGTAAAGAAGCCAGTGGTTAAAGCACATGGAAGTAGTGATGCTAGATTATTTAGACTTACTATAAAACAAGCAGAACAATTTGTTAAAAATGAGGCTGTAGAAAAGCTTAAACAAGCTTTTGAAAAAAAAGAAGAAAATATTTAAAAAAATAGCTTGACTTTTAAAAGAACATATATTATTGTTTATTAAAGGCAAAGGTTAAATACCGAGAGGAGGTGTACAGAAGAAAATGAGTACAGATGAAATATTTGATAAAGTAAAAAGTATAATAGTTGAACAACTAGGAGTTGCAGAATCTGCAGTTACATTAGAAGCATCTTTTATAGATGATTTAGGAGCAGACTCATTAGACATAGTTGAATTAATAATGGCATTGGAAGAAGAATTCGATACAGAAATTCCAGATGGAGATGCTGAAAAGATAGTTACAGTTAATGATGTAGTTGAATACATAAAAGAAAATGTGTAATTAATAAAATGGAAAGGTATTTACCTTTCTTTTTTTTTCTTATATAATGTGGTTATGTTAAAATCTTAAGGAGAAACTAAATGAAAAAATATATATTAGAGATAACTGTATTTTTATGTGGTGCAATAGGAATGATGTTGGAATTAATTGCGGCTAGGGTATTGTCACCATATATAGGAAGTTCAAATTTAATATGGACAACGATAATAGGTGTAATGCTTACAAGTATGAGCATAGGATACTGGATGGGAGGGAAAATTGCAGATAAAAATCCTAATGTAAATGTATTATCAAAATTGTTGATATTAGGAGCAATAGCCTCATCCTTTATTCCGATATTAGAGGTTAATTTTGTAGGACAGTTAGTAAAATTATTAGGAAATTTAGAATTAGTTGCACTTATATCTTCTACAATAGTATTTGGAATACCAAGTTTTATATTAGCAACAGTATCACCTTATGCTGTCAAATTAAAGAATGCAGATAAAAATAATATTGGCAAATTATCTGGAAAAATCTCTTCAATCTCGACAGCAGGAAGTATAGTAGGAACTTTTGTATCAGGATTTTGGCTAATACCTAATTTGGGCGTAAGAGCTATTATTTTAAGTGTAATAATATTACTTTTAATATTAGCAGTTATACTATATCAAAACAAAGATAAAAAATTCTTTTTATCAATTTCAATAATAACTGTAAGTGTATTAGTAATGCAATATATTGCCATAATAATGTTTAATAATGATAATCCAGATATAATTGCAGACGTAGACTCGCAGTATAGTAGAATATGGGTTAAAGAGATTAATACGGGAGAAATTGATTATAAGACACTATATGTAGATACAGGATTGGAATCATATGTTAATAAAGAAACAAATGAAATGGGAGCTAAATATCTAAATTTTTACGATTTGTTTAATTATTATAATCCAAATTTTGATGATGTATTAATGATAGGTGGAGCTGCATATACATATCCTACACATTATCTAAAGGAATATAGTGATAAAAGAATTGATGTTGTAGAGATAGATTCAAAAATGACTGAACTTGCAAAAGAGTATTTTGAATTAGATTATAATAATCCAAGGCTTAGAATCTTCCATCAAGATGGTAGGAGCTATATAAATACAACAACGAATAAATATGATGCCATTGTCTTGGATGCATTTAAAGGGATGAATGCACCATTTGAGTTAACTACATATGAAGCAGTTAAAAATATGTATAATACAATGGAGGATAAAGGAGTACTAATAACTAATATAATATCATCTATCGAAGGAAAAGAATCAGATTTTATTAAATATGAATACTCAACATATAAAAAGATTTTTGATGATGTAAAAGTATTTCAGGTTCGTGAAGAGTTAGACAAAGAAGAGAGGCAAAACTTAATATTAGTAGGAATAAAGGGAAATACTAATACTTATGATGAAAATAGATATATGCATTTATTAAAAAACGAGATAAAAGATTTTTCAAGTGACTATGGAATAGTGACAGATAATTATTGTCCAATAGGGACTTAGAACAAAAGTGTAATAAATCTGTAATGGAATTGTAATAGCAATATTATGTACTTTATTTTTTTCAAGTTATATAATTATATTGAATATTGTAACCAAAGATAAAAGGGGGAAACAAAATATGGATAAATTGGGAACCGTAGTTTTTGAGGGACGATTATATAATCTTGATAATATGAGCACCAGTGAATTAGAAAAATTATTAAATACAATAGAAACTAAAAAATCAAAAATAATGAAACAGATAGATGAATACGTGGAAGCAGGTGAAAATAATGGATAGAGAAGAAAATATGAGTACAGAAGCTGCACAAAAAGATATATCATTAGGAAACCTAATTAAAGAAGCAGCAGAATTATCTAAAGCATCAGCGTTAGTTAATTTAGCATATGCAAGAGCAAAAATTGCGGAAAAAGCCAAAGAAGGATATTCAGATCTAACATCAACAATAGATGCAAAAGTAACAGCAGCTGTGGGTAAAATAAAGGAAAATTCTAGTCTATATGATGCAACTAAACTTCAAAAAGATGGAATTCTAGCATATTATAAAACTATGGTAGAAGAGCCTTTAACTGAATATTATGATTCCCAAAGAAAAATACTATTAGCTAAAAAAGCAGAATTAGAAATGCAAAATGTAAGTCTAGCAGCAGATAGTCAAAACTTAAAACAATCTAGAATGGAAGCGAAGAAAAGATATAAGGAAAATGAACGAGCTCAAAACGATAAAGGCTTGGCACAATTGATTGCGGATAAACGATCAGAAGCAGAAAGACTTTCTAGCCAAGGGGATTTAGAAGGTGCAAAAAAAGCTATAGATGAATATAAAAAACTAAAAACAGATTTAATTATGCAAACTACAGATGGTATGATGGATATAGCTTTAACATCACAAAGGGCAAAAGAAAATATTGAGCAATTAAGGGCAAATAAAGAACAAGTTAAACAAATTGATGAACAATTACAAAGTCTTGAAAGAGAAGCAATGCAAAAACTCGAAGAAATGAGAATTAATCAAGACAAAGATTTAATGGAAGTAAAGAGCCAAAATTCTATATTTAAAAGAATTTCTATGTTTATGTCAAAAAATTTAATGAGAGCTTTTAATAAAGCTAAAGCTGTTGAAACAGAGGTGGTAGGACCAATGAAAACAAAAATAGCAGCTAAAGTTCCAAAAGTAGAACAAACAATAGGTTCGAAAGTTACTGAGGTTAGAAGTAAAGGAAAGGAATTTTTTAGAGATAAACTAGATAAAGTAATGCAATTTGGAAGAGACCTAAGAGAGGGAGCTATAGATAAACTAAGCAGAAGGAATCAATCTATAAAGCAAAAAATGAGTGAAAAACAGCAATATTTAGACGGCGAAAGAGAATAATTTGCAATAAAAACAAATCAATTTTAATTGATTTGTTTTTTTGTAAATAAATTACTTGAAAATAGTAAAAAATAGTATATAATAGAG
>CALXZQ010000091.1 GCA_944393275.1 uncultured Clostridia bacterium | reverse complement strand
GATAAAGCAGAAAAGAAAATAACTATATTAATAAATGATGGGAATGAATTAAAAGAAGAAAATTTTATACCAAATGAGGAGTAAAGGGGATACAAATGAATATTCTTAGTGAAGTGTTAAATAACAAATGTTTGGTAATACCATTTATATTATGGTTTATAATTCAAACATATAAAGTTATAGTAGACTTAGTAAAAAATAGAAGATTGAATGTTAAAAGAATAATGGGAGCAGGAGGAATGCCAAGTTCTCATTCAGCAATTGTAACATCATTGGCAACTATAATAGGCAAAGAACAAGGTATAGATTCACCAATCTTTGCCCTAGCAGTTATATTTGCTTTTGTTGTTATGTATGATGCTGCAGGAGTAAGAAGAGCTGCAGGAAAACAAGCATCATTATTAAATAAGATAATAGAAACGCCAGGGCTAACAGGACTTCAAGTTTCTGGAAGATTGGTTGAAGTATTAGGACATACACCATTTCAAGTATTTGTAGGAGCATTAATAGGGATTATAGTAGGTCTAATATTCTAAAAATAGGAGGGATTTATATGCAAGATATAGAAATAGCAAGAAAAGCTAAATTAGAAAATATAATATATGTGGCAAAAAAAGCAGGGATAAAAGAAGAAAACATAGAACAATATGGAAAATATAAAGCCAAAATTTCAGTAGATAACTTGCAAAATAAATCAAAAAATCCAAAATTGATATTAGTAACATCTATAAATCCAACACCATTAGGTGAGGGAAAAACTACTATGTCTATTGGGATAGCTGATGGTTTAAGAAAAATTGGAAAAGATGCTATATTAGCATTAAGAGAACCATCATTAGGTCCAGTATTCGGAATTAAAGGAGGAGCAACAGGAGGAGGATATTCACAAATAGCCCCAATGGAAGACATAAATTTACATTTTACAGGAGATTTTCATGCTATAACCTCTGCAAACAACCTACTTTCTAGCATTATTGATAATCATATTTATTTCGGAAATAATTTAGATATTAAAAAAGTTACTTGGAAAAGATGTTTAGATCTGAATGATAGACAATTAAGAAAAGTAAATACAGGACTATCAGGGGAAAAGAAAATAGTACCTAGAGAAGACGGATTTGATATAACTGTTGCATCAGAAATAATGGCAATATTTTGCTTAGCAACAGATATTAATGATTTAAAAGAAAGATTAGGAAATATTATAATAGGATATAACAGCAAAGAAGAACCAATATATGCAAAAGACTTAAATGTACAAGGGGCTATGGCAGCACTTTTAAAGGATGCGATTAAGCCCAATATTGTACAAACATTAGAAAATAACCCAGCAATAGTACATGGAGGACCATTTGCAAATATTGCACATGGATGTAATAGTATAATTGCAACTAAAACAGCAATGAAGATTGCAGATTATACAATAACAGAAGCAGGATTTGGAGCAGATTTAGGAGCAGAAAAGTTTTTAAATATTAAATGTAGAAAGATGGGATTAAAACCTGATGCAGTAGTAATTGTAGCAACAATTAAAGCTTTAAAATACCACGGGGGACAAGATAAATCAGAATTAGATCAAGAAAATCTACAAAGTTTAGAAAATGGTATTAAAGGAAATCTATTTAAGCATATTAAAAATATAAGAGATGTATTTGGATTAAACGTAATAGTAGCAATAAATAAATATAAAACAGACCATCCATCTGAACTTAAGCTATTATCAGATTCACTTGAAAAAGAGGGAATAGAGATGAGTCTAGTTGAAAGCTGGGAAAAAGGTGGAGAAGGAGCAATTGATATTGCAAATAAATTAGTAGAATTATGCAAAAAGGAGTCAAACCTAAAATTTGTTTATGAATTAGAAGATAATATAAAAACAAAAATAGAAAAAGTTGCAAAAAATATTTATGGTGCAAAAGATGTTATATATTCAGATAAAGCTGAAAAAAATATAGAACTTATTGAAAGATTAGGATATAAAAACATACCAATATGTATCGCAAAAACGCAATATTCATTATCTGATAATCCAAAGAACCTAGAATGTAAAGAAGATTTTAATATAAATATAGAAGATGTTGTATTAAAGGCAGGAGCTGGATTTAATGTTGTACTTACAGGAAATATAATGACAATGCCAGGACTTCCAAAAGTGCCAGCAGCAGAAAGTATTGATATCGATGAAAATGGAAATATAGTAGGAATATTTTAATAAATCTGTATAAAAGATACCACTTATGTATAAAATAATAGAAATTATTTTTGTAAGAGTGGTGTTTTTTTATGAACAAAAATGTATTTAAGAGAATAATAGCCATAATTTTAGTAATTACTATGATATTTGTAGGATACGCTTCTTTTTCTAAATATAATGAGGTACAAGCATTATCTAAATATGGATCAAGAGGAGAGGAAGTTAGAGAGATACAAAGCAAACTAAAAAGATGGGGATATTATACAGGAAATGTAGATGGAATATATGGAACACAGACATTAAATGCAGTTAAATATTTTCAAAGGAAAAATGGACTTGTGGTAGATGGAATAGCAGGAAAGAATACTCTAGAAGCTATGGGAATATATAGTAACTCATCAACAAATTCTAGCTCGTCTACAAGTAACTCTTCTGATCTAAATTTACTAGCAAGATTGATATATGGTGAAGCAAGAGGAGAATCATATACTGGACAAGTTGCTGTAGGTGCTGTTGTATTAAATAGAGTAAAGCATAGTTCTTTCCCTAATACTATTTCAGGAGTAATATATCAATCAGGTGCATTTGATGTAGTAGCGGATGGGCAAATAAATATGACGCCAAATCAAACTGCAATTAATGCGGCAAGAGATGCTTTAAACGGATGGGATCCATCATATGGAGCAATATATTACTTTAATCCAAATACTGCAACTAATAAGTGGATTTGGTCAAGACCACATACAGTTACAATAGGAAGTCATAGATTTTGTAAATAATTTGTAAAGAAATTGTAAGAATTTAGAGATGATTATCTTTAAATTCTTTTTTTATAAAAAATAAGGAATAGTTAAGAATCTTGACAAATAGGTAACATATTGATAATATACTTATATGTAAAAGGGAGGCATTTATGTTATACTATCCAAAATATTATTTCGAAAATATTACACAAATAGATATAGATTTTTTGAAAAAAAATAATATAAAAGGTCTAATATTAGATGTGGATAATACTTTAATAGATTATAATCATAATTTGATAGATGGGTTAGAAAATTGGTATGAGAAAATTAAAAGCAATAACATAAGTGCTTGTATTGTATCAAACTCAAATAAAAAAGAAAAAATATCAAAAGTAGCAAATATACTAGGAATTCCATATATATCATTTGGAACTAAACCATTAAAAAGAGGATTAAAAAAAGCAGCGAGAATACTTAATTTAAAAGCTAATGAAATAGCAGTAATAGGAGACCAAATTTTTACAGATGTTATAGGAGCAAACAGATGTAAAATGGTGTCTATTTTAGTAAAACCTATATCAGAAAAAGATATTTTTTTAACAGTAATAAAAAGACCTATAGAAAAATATATAATAAACAGTTATTTAAAAAAGCAAAAAGGAGAAGAAAAATAAAATGTATTTTAATGATCTACATATTTTATACTACATAGCATTTGGAATAATAGGTTTAATAATAGGACAAATAATAGGAAATTTTAATAATAAAGTTATACATGAAAGAACAAAAGATAAAAAAAAGAAAGACTTAAAAGAAAAACAATCTAAACCACATTACTTAATAATGATAGCAACAGCTTTTATCTATATAATATTGTTATATGCATTAGGATTAGATAGAGAATTTATAAATAATTTAGAATTATTTCAATATATGATATTAACGCCAGCATTAATTTCAGTTATAGTTATAGATACAAAATTAAAAATAATACCAAATAGATTAATATTAACCTTGTTAGAAATTGGAATAGTATTTACATTTATATATGGAATATACGACCTAAATGTAGCGCTAAATAGATTAATAGCCGGATTTGTAGGAACAGCAATATTTTTAATAATAATGCTAATTGGAAAATTAATTTCAGAAAAAGAAGCCATGGGATTTGGTGATGTGAAGTTTGCAGGAGTATTAGGAATATATTTTGGTATAACGAAAATAATGATGCTATCCATTATGTCATTTGCAATAGGAGCAATTATAGGAATAATACTATTATTAATTAAAAGAAAGAAGGCAAATGAATATATTGCATTTGGACCATTTATGTCATTAGCAAGTTTTATATTAATGGTTATGCCAATTTCAGATATATTAGGAACAGTTTCAAATATAATATAAATTTACTCTATTTTAGTTTCTAACAAAAAGGAGGTAAATGTATGAATGTGAAAATTAAGTGGCTAAGAGAAAAGATGCGTTTAATGGATATGCAAGGAATGATAATTTCAGATCCAATTAATATATACTATCTTACAGGAATACCAAAGGAAATAGA
>CALXZQ010000090.1 GCA_944393275.1 uncultured Clostridia bacterium | reverse complement strand
TGGAATATTACTTGTCCTATTGCATCTCCTTTTTTTATTTCTAAATCTTTATCAAAAAAGTTATAATATGCAAACATAAAGTGTCCATCATTATCTGGATTATTATAGTAGTCACTGTCAATTATTCCTACACTATTTGCTAAAACTAATCCTTTTTTAAAAGGTCCTGAACTTTTATTTAATAACATATAAAACTCATCTGGTTGACAATACGCTTTTAATCCAGTTTTTACTAGTGTTGGTTTCATCCCTGGTTTGAATGCTGGTATAATGCAATCTTCTGCTGCTTCTATATCATATCCTGCTGAATTCTTTGTTTTTCTTTCTGGTAAATTTATTCCTTTATCTTCAAATCCTTTTGCTATCTCGAATCCTCTTAATCTTTCCATTTTAATCCTCCTAATTTTTATAAATTTGTTCTAACATTTTAATTGTTTTTATTTGATCTTCTCTAGTAGAATAATTATCTTCTGAAACTTCTGTAACTATTATTTTATCTTCCATTCCATACATTTTAAGTAATTCTAAGTCATATTTAATTTTATCTATAGAGTCATATGTTCTTCCATGAGTATTTCCATCTCTATATCCATCATTATTTTTTGTATCAGCAAAATGTATTTGATGTACATATTTTCTGCATAATTCTGCATCTAAGAATTCTTTTAGGAATTCTTCTATTGATATTTTTAATATATTTGCTCTACAATACAAATGACAAATATCTATACATATATTTATATTTTCGCTGTCTATTTCTTTACATACATCTAACCCACCAAATAATCCTTCTCCATAAAAAACATATAAATTTTCTATTAATAACTTTACATTTGTCCCTTTTAATAAATCTGCTGCTTTTTTTAGCTCGTCTATAGTAAACCACTTATGTTCTGCATACGTAAAATTACTATGTAATATCATATTAATTTTTATATTATATTTTGTAGATAAATCTATTAATTCATTAATTAGTTTATAAAACAGGTCTCTGTTTGCTAAAAGAATCTGCTCTATATTATATCTGTCTAATGGTGGATGTACAGTAATTTCTTCCAAATCAGGATAAATTTCCATTAATTTATGTATTGTTGGTGCCATGATAAAATCTATAAGTTTTTCTTTACTTTTGTGAAAATATTGGATTTCTACTCCCTTATACTTTTTTATGTATTCTCTTAAAACTGGCTCGCCAATCAGGTTTTCACAAGTTTTTGGATATATTTTTAGCATTTTTCTACCTCCTATGCTTATTTATTTTACCTCTAATATTTAACTTTTTCAACAAAAATTTCATATAATGTATAAAGATAGGAGGGGTATTTTATAATGCAAATTAAAGCAAAAAATATTATTACTCTAAATAATTTACCTCTAAATCAAACAGGAATTGTACATCATATTGATTCTAAGAACAATATAAAAAGAAGATTATTGGATTTAGGTATTATAGAGGGGACTAAGATGCGTTCTTTGTTTTCAAGTCCTTTTGGAAATCCTACTGCTTATGAAATTAGAGGTTTTTTAATTGCTCTTCGTAATGAAGATTCTTCAAAAATATATGTAGAAAAAGACGGGGAATATTAGTATTTCTTGTCTTTTTCTGTTATATTATAATATTTTTTTATTTAGTAGCATTATCGTTTTCTACGAATATACTATATTAAAACTTTTTTGAGGTGATAATATGGGACTAACTTCATCATCTACTGGTAGTAAGGTTATTAGTGAATTTATTTATAACATTTCCAATAACTGTGATTATATTGTTGCAATTGCAGGAAATCCTAACGTTGGGAAATCTACAATATTCAATTATTTTACAGGTATGCACCAGCATACTGGTAATTGGCCCGGAAAAACAGTTAGTAATGCCTCTGGTATACGTAATTATGATGATAAACAATTCTTGTTTGTTGATATTCCTGGTACTTATTCATTAATGTCTAATTCGGAAGAAGAAGAGATTGCAAGAAATTATATTTGTTTTGGGAATCCCAATGCTACTGTTGTAATATTGGATGCAACTTGTTTAGAGCGAAACTTAAATTTGGTATTCCAAATATTTGAGATCACTAAGAATGTTATAGTTTGTGTCAATTTATTAGATGAAGCAGAAAAAAAGGGAATATATATAGATTTAAAGTTACTTTCAAGATATTTAGGTGTTCCCGTTATAGGTACTAATGCTCGTAATGAATCTACTTTAGATAATTTAATGGAAACCATCTCAAATGTATGTACAAAAAAAATAATTTCTAAACCTAGGATGGTACAGTATCTACCTTGTATAGAAGACTCTATACAATTAATATCTTCTGCTATTACAAATAAAACTAATATTAATACATATATACAAAGATGGATTTCCTTAAAATTATTAGAAGGAGAGTCTACTATATTAAAATCAATTGAAGATAATTTTAATATTAATTTAGTTTCTGATGCGCAATTACAACAAAAATTAATTGAGGCTAAATGTCTTATGGAAAAAAATGATATTAATTCAGAAAACTTTAAGGATAAAATTGTATCCAGTATTATAAGAACATCTGAAGAAATATCTGTTAATTGCTCTCATTATAGAAATAATTCCTATAATAAAAGGGACAAAAAAATTGATAAAATTCTAACTTCTAAAAGATATGGAATTCCCATAATGTTACTATTTTTAGGATTAATCTTTTGGATAACTATTATTGGTGCTAATTATCCTTCTAGCCTTCTTTCTCAAATGTTTGGTTATTTTCAAGATAAACTTATATATTTTGCAGATGTAATTAATCTTCCTAATTGGCTTTCTGATATGCTTATACTTGGAATATATCAAACCGTTACTTGGATTATTTCTGTTATGCTTCCTCCAATGGCAATATTCTTTCCTCTTTTTACTATTTTAGAAGATTTAGGTTACTTACCTCGTATTGCTTTTAATTTAGATAATTGTTTTAGAAAATGTTGTACATCAGGAAAGCAAGCACTTACTATGTGTATGGGATTTGGTTGTAATGCAGCAGGTGTATGCGGATGTAGAATTATTGATTCACCTAGAGAACGTATAATAGCAGCTATAACTAATAGTTTTGTTCCTTGTAATGGTAGATTTCCATTCCTTATAGCTATAGCTACAATATTTGTTGCTGGTTTATCTGGTGGTTTTGCTGGCTCTATTATATCTACTTTCACAGTTCTTTTAGTAATCCTTCTTGGAATATTTTTAACATTTGTAATATCTAGGTTACTATCTAAAACTATCCTAAAAGGTAAACCTTCCTCTTTTGTATTAGAGCTCCCTCCTTACAGAAAGCCACAAATTGGTAAGGTTCTCATTCATTCTATATTTGATAGGACTCTATTTGTACTAGGTAGAGCAATCTGTGTAGCAGTCCCTGCTGGACTTATTATATGGTTATTTGCTAATATTAACATAAATAACCTTACTTTACTTGAACTTATCGCAAATTTCTTAGATCCATTTGCTAAACTTATGGGATTAGATGGATACATTTTAACAGCATTTATACTAGGAATTCCTGCAAATGAAATTGTACTTCCTATCATATTAATGGGATATATGAGACATACTTCATTAATAAATATAGAGGATTTCTCTTCTATTGCAACTATCTTAAAAAATAATGGTTGGACCATTTTAACTGCTATAAATACCATGATTTTTACTCTTTTACATTTTCCTTGTTCAACTACACTAATTTCTATAAAAAAAGAAACTGGTTCATATAAATGGTCTTTTATAGCTTTTTTATTACCTACTTTATGTGGTATTACTTTATGTATGATTACTAATGGAATTTATCATATATTTATATAATTTATGTTTATTTCTTACATTTTTGGAAATTATATTAATAGGAGGTAATGCTATGGAATTAAAAGGTAGTAAAACAGAAGCTAATTTAATGGCAGCATTTTCAGGGGAAGCTGAAGCAAGAAGTAAATATACTTATTTCGCAAGTGTTGCTAAAAAAGAAGGTTATGAACAAATAGCAGCTTTATTTTTAGAAACAGCTGAAAATGAAAAAGAACATGCTAAAATTCATTTTAAATATTTAGATGGTATTGGAGATACTAAGTCCAATTTAGCTGATGCTGTTGCTGGAGAAAATTATGAGTGGACAGATATGTATGCTAAATTTGCAGAGGTTGCTGAAGAAGAAGGATTTACTGAAATTGCTAATACTTTTAGAGGAATTGCTAGAATAGAAAAATCTCACGAAGAAAGATTCCAAAAACTATTAGATAATGTTGAAAATGGTGAGGTTTTTCAAAAAGGAAGTATTGTAATTTGGAAATGCAGAAATTGTGGACATATAGTTGTTGGTACCTCTGCACCTGAAATTTGTCCTGTTTGTAAACATCCTAAATCTTTCTTTGAACTTAAGGCAGAAAATTACTAATAACTAAAGAGAGCTATTTTTAGTCTAGCTCTCTTTATCTTTTATTTCTGAAATTAAATCATACTCACTTGTATCTATTATCTCTACAGTAACAA
>CALXZQ010000089.1 GCA_944393275.1 uncultured Clostridia bacterium | reverse complement strand
GCAGAACAAGCTGTGATTGGAAGTATGCTTACAGATAAAGATGCAGTAATATCAGCAATAGAATCACTAAAAGAAGATGATTTCTATAGAGAAGATCATAAAGCAATATATTCTGCTATTTTAAGTTTATATGATAAATCTGAACCAATAGATATTATAACTCTAAAAGCAGAACTTACATCTCTTGGGCTATTTGATAAAATTGGTGGATTAGAATATTTAGTAGAATTACCGGAAAAAGTACCAACTACTTCTAATGTTCAAAAATACATAAAAATTGTAGAAGATAAATCCATACTAAGAAGATTAATAAAAACTGCAAATGAGATAATAGAACAAGGTTATGATCCGACAGAAGAAATAGATAATATTATGGAATCGGCAGAAAAAAAGATATTTGACATATCACAGGATAAAAATCAAAAAGGATATTCTCCAATAAAAGATATATTAGTAGATACTTTTACGGAATTAGAGCAGTTATATAATCAGAAAAAACGTATTACAGGTGTTCCAACAGGATTTCCGGATTTAGACTATAAAACAGCAGGACTTCATAATTCAAATTTAATACTTATAGCTGCAAGACCTGCTATGGGGAAAACAGCATTTGCATTAAACATAGCAACACATGCTGCAGTAAGAGCAAAAGTACCAACATTAATATTTAGTTTAGAGATGGCAAAAGAAGAGTTAGTAAATAGAATTCTATGTAGTGAGGCATTAGTAGATAGCAATAAAATTAGAACGGGAAAAATGGAAGAAGATGATTGGTTAAAAGTAGCAGGTGCAATGGGACCATTATCAGAATCACAAATATATATAGATGATACACCGGGAATTTCAATAAATGAAATAAGAGCCAAATGTAGAAAACTAAAGCTTGAAAAAAATATTGGATTAATAGTAATAGATTATATTCAATTAATTCAAGCAAGTGGAAGAAAAAACGCTGGAAGGGAGCAGGAAATAGCCGAAATAAGTAGGTCTTTAAAGATATTGGCAAAAGAGATAAATGTGCCGGTAATAGCATTATCACAGTTATCAAGAGCACCAGAACAAAGACCAGATCATAGACCTATGCTTGCGGATTTGAGAGAATCAGGTTCAATAGAACAGGATGCAGATATTGTTATGTTCTTATATAGAGATGACTACTATAATCAAGAAACTGAAAAAAAGGGAATAGCAGAAGTTATTCTAGCAAAACATAGGGCTGGTTCAACAGGAACAATAGAACTATTTTGGCTTGGAAGTTATACAAAATTTGTTAGTATTGATAAACATAGAGAATAGGAAGTAATATGAAAGAAAAAGTTTTAAAAACAATTGAACAGTTTAATCTGATAGAATCTGGGGATAGAATCGTCATAGGAGTTTCAGGCGGACCAGATTCTATGTGTTTGTTAAATATATTGAAAGATATAATGGAGGATAAAAATATAAATTTATCGTTCAGTATTTGTGTTGCGCATATAAACCATAAAATCCGAAGAGAAGCAGATGAAGAGACAAGATATGTTAAAGAATATTGTGAAAAAAACAATATTCCTATATACATAAAAGAAGCTGAGGTAATTAAGATTGCGGAGGAAAAAAAGATAGGGTTAGAAGAGGCTGGAAGAGATGTAAGATATAACTTTTTTGAAGAAGTTTTGAAAAAAACAAATTCAAATAAAATAGCAATTGCCCATAACTTAAATGATAGAGCAGAAACAGTTTTAATGAATTTAATAAGAGGAAGCGGACCACTAGGGCTAAAAGGAATAGAAGCAAAAAGAAACAAATATATAAGGCCATTAATACAAATTAATAGAAAGCAAATAGAAGAATATTGCGAAAAAGAAAAACTAGATCCTAAATTTGATAAAAGCAATAAAGATAATACATATACAAGGAATAAAATTAGAAATCAGCTTATTCCGTATCTTCAGAGAGAATTTAATCCCAATATTATAGAAGCTATAACAAAATTATCTGAAATAATAGAGGACGAACAGAATTATTTAGAAAAAATTGTTAATAATATATATACAAATCTATTAGTAGAAGAATGTGAGAAAGAAATAATCTTAAATTTAAAAGAGTTTAATAAGCAAGATGTTGTAATAAAGAGAAAGCTTATTTTATATACTATTAATAAATTGTTAAAAACTACAAAAAATATAGAAAAAATACACATAGAGGACATAATTAAGTTGTGTAATAATAATATTGGAAATAAATATTTAACACCAAATAAAAATATAAAAGTTTTTATAAAAAAAGGAAAATTATCTTTTATATCTAAAATATAATGTCCGTAAGAGCATAGAAAGTTCGCACTTTTTGACATACAAAAGTAAAGAAAAAATTATTGAAAACCTAATACTTATATGTTATATTTCTAGCGGTGAAAGACTAAAGCAAGAAGAGAACAAGGAGGATAACAAAGTGAAAAATGGAATTAAAACTTTTTCAATGTGGCTAATAATAGGAATAATTATTATTGTATTATTAACTGCTATATTAGATAATTCAGATAAAAAGATGACTTATTCAGACTTAATTACAAATATAGAGAGTGGAGCTGTTACATCTATTATTATCGAATCTGATGGAAGTAAAGCTTATGTTGAATTAAAAGGTCAAACAATTTCTAAAGAAGTAAACATTCCAAATATACAAAGTTTTATGGATTATGCTAATGAAGGTTTAAAAACAGGAAGCTTTACATTAGAAGAAAAATCACAATCACCATTAATTACAATATTATCAATTTTATCTCCGTTTGGAATCGTTGCAATATTATTGATTTTTGGATTAATGTTGATGAATACAGGCAACAATAATGGAAACAAGACAATGTCATTTGGAAAAAGTAAAGCTAGATTAATGAATGGCGCAGAAAAAACAAAAGTTACATTTGAAGATGTAGCTGGGGTAGATGAAGAAAAAGAAGAATTAGAAGAAATAGTAGAATTTTTAAAAACTCCAAAAAAATTTACAGATATGGGAGCTAGAATACCAAAAGGAGTACTTTTAGTAGGACCTCCAGGAACAGGTAAAACATTATTAGCAAAAGCAGTAGCAGGGGAAGCAGGAGTGCCATTCTTTATAATAAGTGGTTCAGACTTTGTTGAGATGTTTGTTGGTGTTGGAGCCTCAAGAGTAAGAGATTTATTTGACCAAGCAAAGAAAAATGCACCTTGTATAATATTTATAGATGAAATAGATGCAGTAGGACGCCAAAGAGGAGCAGGACTTGGTGGAGGACATGATGAAAGAGAGCAAACATTAAATCAATTATTAGTGGAGATGGATGGTTTTGGAAGCAATGAAGGTGTAATAGTATTAGCAGCTACAAACAGACCAGATGTATTAGATAAAGCATTGCTAAGACCAGGAAGATTTGATAGACAGATAGTTGTATCAGCACCAGACGTTAAAGCAAGAGAACAAATATTAGAAGTACATTCTAGAAAGAAAAGACTAGCTGAAGATGTAGATTTAAAAACAATTGCAAAAAATACATCAGGATTTTCAGGGGCCGATTTGGAAAATATTTTAAATGAAGCAGCATTATTAGCTGCAAGACGTGACTTAAAAGAAATTGGTATGAAAGAAATAGAAGATGCTATGGTTAAAGTAACTATGGGTCCTGAAAAGAAAACAAGAGTAAGAAGTGAAAAAGAAAATAAATTAGTTGCATATCATGAGGCAGGTCATGCAGTTGTAAGCAGATTTTTACCAACACAAGATGTTGTACATCAGATTTCTATTGTACCAAGAGGTATGGCTGGTGGATATACAATGTATAAACCAACAGAGGACAAATCATTTATGTCTAAAACTGAAATGGAGGAACATATTATCTCATTACTTGGAGGTAGGGTAGCTGAAAAACTAATTCTAGATGATATATCTACAGGTGCAAGTAATGATATAGAAAGAGCAACCTCAATAGCAAGAGCTATGGTAACACAATATGGTATGAGTGAAAGACTAGGAACAATAACGTTTGGATCAAACCAAGGAGAAGTGTTCCTAGGAAGAGATTTGGCTCAATCTAAAGAATATTCAGAAGAAACAGCAGCAATCATAGATGAAGAAATTAAGAGAATTATAGATTCTGCATATGATAAAGCTATAGAAATATTAAGGAGTAATATCGAAAAATTACATCAAGTAGCAAAAGTATTATTAGAAAAAGAAAAAATTGATGGAGAAGAGTTTGAAGAAATATTCTCTGATGTAAAATAGAATTAAAGTAAAAAATTATAAAGGAACACTTTCAATAAAGATAATTATTGAAAGTGTTCTTTTAGCTTTTAGAGTGTAGTTTGAAATCTATGCTGTTTCATATTTTAATACCTTGATGAATGCATTTTCTAATTCATATTTATTTTTAATGTATGTAGAATATAGAACTTTGCACTTACTGCTTTCTTAATTACTTATAAATGTTGAACAAATTTGCTATTATTTTTTAAATTTTATTTCTTAATGATTAACCTCTAATCTATTATGTGACTTATTTTAAAGGATTATTTAATTTACAAGAAAACACCAATATGCTTGTATTTCTAATTAGATATACTTAATATATTTCACGA
>CALXZQ010000088.1 GCA_944393275.1 uncultured Clostridia bacterium | reverse complement strand
GTAATATATACTCTTAATCTTCTTTGATCTCTATTTACATAGTCAATAAATTGAATATCACTTTCTCTTAAATCTCTTTGATAAACTTCTATATCTGAGCCTCTAAGTTCTACCTCTGTTGGTTCATCTTGTCTTCTATTACATCTATAAGTATATTCTTTTCCATTTATTGTTACTTTTATTAGATAAATATCTTTTGATAATTTTATGTCTGCTTTTTCTCTTTCTATTGTACCAAAGTTTATATGTCTTTGTCCTTCATAAATTGGAGGATATGTTTCATTACCTATGGTTACTTCTTCATTTCCTATAGCAAATTTATCATATATTGGATAATATTGTGTACTTGTATACTTTCCTGTTGTTGCTATTACTTCCATATCTACAACATATTGTATTTTTCTCTTTACCTCAGAAATATCACTATTTTCATTTGCTATTTGACCATATATTGCTCTTTTTGCTAAATCATCTGGATATTTTTTATATTGATCAATATAGTTACGTATTTTTTCTATTATTAGATTTTGAATTTTTGATATATCATCTGCTTCTTTTTGTGCCTTTTCATATGTTTGTTCATACATATTATATGTTTTGTTATAATCACCAATATCATCAAATATTTTATTTACTATTTTATAGTTATTTGGTGCAGATTCAATAGTTTCAAATCTACTATTATATTCTTCTCTATTAACATCTAAAATAGTTGCCATTGAAGATCTATTCCAATTATCTGTATTATATTCTTCTACTTTTGCAGTATACATGGTGTTTTCTAAATGTTGTCCGTTTATTTTATATGTTACATAATATTTCTTTTGAGCATTTAATCCTTTAAATATATAATCACCATTTTCATCTGTTAATGTAGGGTTAGTTCTTATTTCTCCGCTTTCTTCATCTTGCATTAATGTAGCTAATGTCCCATCTTCTTCATATAGTGTAACTTCTATATTTGCAAGTGGAGTATCATATCCTTCATCATACATACCATTTACTTTTGTTAAAGATGTTTCTTTTTCTCCAGGTCTGTCTAAGAATACCTTTCCACCTAATTCCATTGTTAATTCTATCCACTCAATTTCGCCTTCTCCATGTAGTTCTGTTTCTTTCCATATTGGTTTTGCGAAATATCCTTCATCGCCAATAGGTTCTACTGTTAATAAATCTTGTGCTTCTTTACGTTCTAGATCATCATAAGGACTTGTATAAGGTGCCTTTTTAAGTTCATAATAATATGCATAATAGTGTGTACCTGCACTATAGTGACAATTTTCATGGGTATAATATGCTCTACTTGTTAGATTTCCATCATCATCATATTCTGCTGGATGATATGTACAATCTTTTTTATGTGGTGTAAATGGTGTTACCATTTGTTTAGTATATCCCCACTCATATATTTTACCAGTCCATTTAAACATACTAGCTTGGCATTCATCTAAGTATTTAAATTTCGCGTTCATATATACTTTAGTTATTTCTTGATCTGGGTTTGCTTTAAATTTTATATAAAAGTCTTCTTCACTATTTGGAAAACGATAATCACTTCTAGACATTATTGAGTTTCCATCAGCATCTAATAGGTCTGCTATTTCTACCTTGTTTCCGTCTTGGTCTGTTAAGGTAATTTCCTCTATAAATCCAAATTTAACTACCTTATTTCCACTTTTGAATATACCTTTAGTGTAGTTAATATTAAATTTTCCTATTATGTATGTATCTTCTTCTTGATCTGCTAATACAGTTATTTTTTCATAATCTGTATTGTCTACTGGCTTAAATCCACCAGCTGCCTCTTTTTCCTCATAGAATTTTTTATATGCTTGTGCTTCTTCAGCTAATCCTTCATCATCAATATATTTAATTGAAGAACCTGTGTGAGATGCTATAATTGCTGCCTTATCTGAACCACCTGAAGCATCAAGTGAAGATTTCCAAATTACTGTTTGAATTTTTTCTTGGTTTGTTTCAAATGCTAATGCATATGCTACATCCTGATGTTCTTTATAATCTACTAATTCTGGATCTTCCATTTCAGTTGTATAACCTATTGTAGAATTATTATTTCCTGCTGCGGGTCTCCAATTGCTGTCTTTACAATAATTACAGAAAAGTTCCTTATTATTATAAAATTGCTCTAGATTATCCATTAAATTGTTTTTTAATGGTGCTCCTAGTTCCACACAAAATACTAAATCTTCTCCATTATGTGATGTTGAATAATAACCTTTTCCATCTGGTTCAAATCTCCAACTGTTTTTCTCTTCAGCATTTATATTAAATGATATTCCTAATATCATTGTAAATATCAATATTCCTATTAAGTATTTTATATTTCTTAACTTTTTCATTGTTTTACTTCCCCTCCTTTCTTCCTATATTTCATCGTCTTTTAGATATTTTAGTTTTTTATCTATAACTTTATTGAATACTTTTTTATTAATAACATATATACCTAAGCCTATAAGTCCAATTATAACAAATATTAATGATATATAAATTATTTCTCTACCTGTTTTTATTCCTATAATTACGTCTGCTGCTTGTTTTGTTGTATCTTGCTTTATAATGTTTTCTAGTCCATATTCATTGTACACTTCCGTTATCTCTGCAGTATTGTGCACAATTCCATCTCCTGTTTCTGACATCTTCTTTGTTAATACTAAGGTTACTTCTTTTGTTTCTCCAGGGTTAATTATAGTGTTTGCTAAACTTGTATTATATACTTCTCCATTATTTCCTAGATACCAATTTGGATTTGAGTCTGTACTAAATTTAAATTGACTAGGTACATTATCAACTATTTTCTTTACATATCCTGCTACACTACCTTCATTTGTTACTGATAGCTTATATTCTATAACGAAGTTAGTTGAATTTATGTATTTTCCATCAGCATCCATTTTTGCTAATTTAGAATCATCAAAATCTACTGTTTTAGAGGTTTTTGGATCTGTCATAGACATTCTTGTTACTACCTTATTTATACTAAATATTGCTGATTCCATTTTTATTAAACCAATATTAATTCCTGATACTGAGCTTTCTTTCACTTCAAATACTTCTGTAATACCTGCTGTTCTATCTTCATTATTAAATTTTATACTAGTTTTTACGGCATCTGAATTTTCACTTTCTAATACTCCTGCTTTTTTGAATTCTGTCACATCATATTGGTTACCATCATATAGAAAGGCAACTATATATTCTCCAGCTTTTACATCATCAAATTTATATTCACCATTTGTATTTGTTGTTACTTTTTGTTCTGCATTGGTAGTTACTTTTTTAGCAATCTCTCCTGTAGAATTATCAATTAATATAACTTCTATATTAGATAATTTATTTTCATTAATATCTTTTTTACCATCTTTATTTGTATCCTCCCATGCTGTTCCAGATATACTATATGTTGTTATTTTTTCTCCTGTGTCTGGGTCTGTATATTCTTTATTACTTGATATTGTATGTGTTATTGGTGTTAATTCTTGAGTTTTTATATTATCTCCTGAGATTTTTGGTGCATTAGAAATCTCTTTTCCATCTTCTGCAGTATCTTTGACTTTTGCCACAATAGTTATTCTTGCTGTGCTCTCTGCTGGAATATCAATTTCTACTTCATTACTTACATATGATTTATCTTCTTGCCCATCTATAGAAACTCTAAATTCTACTAAAGATAGTTCTTCTGGTAATGCATCTGAGATTAATACATTTCTAGCCTGTGCTTTACCACTATTGGCAATCTCAATATAATATTCTATTTCAGAATTTGTACCAATATATTTATCTCTATTACTTGTATAATTTATTGAAATATTAGGTGCTGCTGCATAATTTATAATCTCATTTGAATATTTTCCATCTAATTCTAATCTGCTTACCATTGTTCTTTCATATTCATTTTCTTCAAAATCTTTTACTCTAGCGATTATAGATAAAGAAGTGTTTGTATATGCTTCAAATGTTCCTATATTAAAATTAATTTTTCCATCATTCATAGAAATTCTATCTGATATATCATCTGAACCTTTATAGAATTTTACTTCTTCAATATTTAATCCATTTGGAATGTTATATACAATAACTGCATTTTCTTTATTTTCACTAGATCTGTTTACCACATTTCCTGAAAATTTAATTCTATCTCCTGCTTTTAAAATTATATTATCATTAAATGTTGCTTCTAATGATAATGTTATTGTTTCATCTGCTATAGTACTTATATATTCGTTTGTTTCTATCTCTTTTCCTAAATCTTCAGCTGTTATTTTTGCTTTTGATACAATTTTATTATTTATTTCTGGTTCTACACCTTCATCAACTTCTCCTTCTGGTTCATCTGATAGTTTTCCTACTTTTACTTCATAAGAAGATGTATATGTCTCTCCTGCTGGTATTTCTGCTATCGTTTCTGTATATTCTCTTATTCCTGCATATTCTAAATAAAAATCCTCAGATCCAAAGTATTCTTCTTCTCCTGCTTGAGCTAATTTAACTTGTACTGTATTACTTGGAATTTCCCCTACGACTTCAACATTTTTTGCAGGCACATTTCCTACATTATCTATTTTCACATTATATTTTATTATTTGTCCTTCTTGTACTTCTCCATTGTTTGCGACATTTGATTCTAGACTTACTTCTAATTCTGGTCCTTCTCCTGTTGTAGCTCCTACCGTTGGTGCTATTACTCTCTCTA
>CALXZQ010000087.1 GCA_944393275.1 uncultured Clostridia bacterium | reverse complement strand
AAATGGACGAGTTAGATATAAAAGAATTAGTAGAAATATTATTAGAAAAGAAATGGTTTATTATTTTTATAACAGTTATTTGTATGATAATAGGCTATGTATATAATGCATATTTTGAAGTACCTGTTTATAGCTCTTCTACTACTTTGTTATTAGCTAAAACAACAGACCAAACATATCCAAATGCAATAAATACTTTAGAAAGTCAGGCAATAACTCAGACAGATGTAACTTTAAATGAGAAATTGGTTTCTACATATAGTGAATTAGCTAAAAGTAGTGGAGTTATTAATCAAGTAATCAAAAATTTAGGATTAAATATATCAGAACAAGAAGTAAAAAGCAGTATAAAAGTTTCAGAAGTTGACAATACTGAAATATTAAAAATATCTGTTTCAAATCATGACCCGAGTTTAGCAGCTCAAATAGTTAATGAATTAGCAGATGTTTTTACAAAAAGAATTGAAGACTTATACAGTATTAGTAACATAAAAGTTGTAGATAGTGCAATAGAATCTACTATACCAGACAATATAAATCCTAAAAAATATGCAGCAATAGGTGCTGGTATTGGCTTTATTTTTTCAGTAATTTTAGTTTTATTTATTAATATAATAAAAAATACCGCAAGAAGTGCTAAACAAGTAGAAAAAAATACCAAAATTTCAGTTCTTGCTACAATTGGAAAAGATAAAAATAATGCAGAAGAGCTTACAGCATATGTAGATTCAAAATCATCAATAACAGAATCTTTTAAGGGACTTAGAACAAATATAAAGTTTTATAAAAAAGAGCCGGTAAAAAGCATCGCTATAACAAGTGCTGTTCCAGAGGAAGGAAAAAGTTGGGTTTCTTCAAATTTAGCCATTATATTTGCTAAAAATGGTGAAAAAGTATTGTTAATAGATGCAGATATGAGAAGAGGCAGGCAAAACAGAATATTTGGATTGAGAGCTAAGCCAGGTTTATCGGATTTGCTAAAAGATAAAGATTTAGATAATATAGAACAATATATAAAATCTACAGAAATAGAAAATTTAAATATTTTAACTTGTGGTGACTTTACTCAAGACTCATCAGAATTATTATTAACAGATACATTTGAGAAGGCTTTAGAAATATTAAAAGCAGAATATGACATGATTATTATAGATACAACACCTAATTCAATTGTAACAGATGGTATTATTATATCTAGATTAGTAGATACAAATGTAATTGTTACAAAATATAATTCTACAAATTTAGATACAATAGATAGAATAACAGAGAATATTCAAAAAGTTGGTGGAAATGTATTAGGATTAATTATAAATCAGATTCCTAATATGAATAAGAAGTATGAAGACTCATATTATTATACAGCTGCGATGGTAACCTCAAAGATTTCAAAATTTAATAACTCTTCTAGAGAAGGAAAAAGGTATATTTAAGTGAAAACTAATTGCTAGTTTTAAGCAATTAGTTTTTTTATTAAATAAAGATTGTACTTTTTCATTTTTACATATATAATATATTGGAACATTAAATATAGGGAGGAACATTTATGGCTTTTATTGATGATATAAAGATCAGAGCAAAAGAAAAAATAAAAACTATTGTATTACCAGAAGCAACAGACATAAGAGTTTTAACAGCCACAAGTAATATCCTTAAAGAAGGATTTGCAAAAATAATATTAATAGGTAATAAAGAGGCAATATTAAACAAAGCCAAAGAAAGCAATTTAGATTTAGAGAATGCTGAAATAGTAGATCCTGTAACTTCAGAAAAATATGATGAGTATGTTAATGCTTTTTTTGAGTTAAGAAAGAATAAAGGAATTGATATTGAAAAAGCTAAACAATTAATATTAGACCCTGTATATTTTGGCATGATGATGGTTAAGACTGGATATGCAGATGGTTTAGTATCAGGAGCTATACATTCTACATCAGATACTTTAAGACCAGCACTTCAGATATTAAAAACTGCTCCTAATACAAAATTAGTATCTGCATTCTTCTTAATGGTGGTTCCAGACTGTGAATATGGAGAAAATGGAACATTTATTTTTTCAGATTGTGGTCTTAATGAAAATCCAGATAGTGAAGCCTTGTCTGAAATTGCAATTTCTTCTAGTAAGAGTTTTGAGCAATTAGTAGGAAAACAATCAAAAATAGCTATGTTATCATATTCTACTTATGGTAGTGCTCATTCAGAGTTAACTGATAAAGTAATAACTGCAACTAACTTAGTAAGACAAAAAGCACCAGAGCTAATAGTTGATGGAGAATTGCAATTAGATGCTGCAATCATACCAGATATAGCTAAGTCTAAAGCGCCTGGAAGTCCTTTAAAAGGTGAGGCAAATACATTAATATTTCCAGAATTAGATGCCGGAAATATTGGATATAAATTAGTACAAAGGTTGGCCAAAGCTGAAGCATATGGACCACTTTGTCAAGGTATTGCAAAACCAGTAAATGATTTATCAAGAGGATGCAATAGTAAAGATATAGAAGGTGTTGTAGCAATAACCGCTGTTCAAGCACAGATTATATAAAAGGGAGGCTATCATATGAAAATATTAGTTTTAAATTCAGGAAGTTCATCTCTAAAATATCAAGTAATTGATATGGAGACAGATGAAATGCTTGTAAAAGGAAATTATGAAAGAATAGGACAAAATAAATCCTTCTTAACACATAAAGTTCATGGAGAAAAGAGGATTTTTGAACATCCAGCTAAAAATCATGAGGAAGCTATAAAATTTGTACTTGAAAGACTTACAAATCCACAGTATGGAGTTATGTCAAGCTTAGAAGAATTAGAAGCAATTGGACATAGAGTGGTTCATGGTGGAGAGAAATTTAATAAATCTGTACTTATTACAGAAGAAGTTATAAAAGAAATAGAAAAATGCTCTCATTTAGCACCATTGCATAACCCTGCAGCAGTGCTTGGAATGAAAGCTTGCATGCATATTTTGCCAAATATGAAAATGGTAGCTGTATTTGATACAGCATTCCATCAGACATTACCGAAAGAACATTATATTTATCCAATTCCATATGAATACTATCAAAAATATGAAATTCGTAAATATGGATTTCATGGTACATCTCACAAATATGTAGCACATAGAATAGCTAAATTATTAGATAAACCTATTGAAAACTTGAAAATTATTAATTGCCATTTAGGTCAAGGAGCTAGTATTTGTGCCATAGAAAACGGAAAATCAATTGAAACAAGTATGGGACTTACTCCTGTTGCTGGAATTCCTATGGGAACAAGATCTGGGGATTTAGATCCGTCTATAGTTACCTTTTTAATGAAAAAGGAACATTTAAATGCAGATGAGATTGAAACTATACTAAATAAAGAATCAGGAGCGTATGGAATTTCTCAAATATCTGTAGATTTTAGGGATATTGAAGCAGAGGCAGCTTCAGGAAATGAACAAGCAGTTTTAGCCTTGTCAGTATATAACTATCAAGTTGCTTGCTATATATTAAGATGTGCTATTGCACTTAATGGCGTAGATGTAATAACATTTACTGCAGGTGTGGGAGAAAAAGGTCCTGAATCTAGAGAAGCAATATGCAATTATCTAAAATTTATTGGTGTTGATCTAGATTTAGAAAAAAACAATGTAAAAGGTGAAGAAATGGAAATTTCTAAACCTAATTCAAAAATCAAGGTATATATAGTTCCAACAAATGAGGAACTAATGATAGCTGAAGAGACTTTAGAAGTAATCAGTAAATAGTTTATAGATTTTCTATTAAAAATCTAAATAAATGTAAAGGAAGTTTGTAATAATGAAAATTTTAGTATTAAATTGTGGTAGTTCATCATTAAAATATCAATTAATTAATATGGAAGACGAATCTGTAATTGCTAAAGGAACATATGAAAGAATAGGTGAAGGGAACTCTTTTTTAACACATAAAGTTGGAGATAAAAAAGTTGTATTAGACAATCCTGTAGATACTCATAAAGAAGCTATTGAATTTTCTTTAAAACAATTATTAAATCCAGAATATAAAGTAATAGAAAGTTTGGATGAAATAAATGCTATAGGACACAGAGTAGTTCATGGAGGAGAAAAATTTAGTGGACCTGTTGTTATAACAGATGAAGTTATAAAAGAAATAGAAGAATGTTCTGATTTAGCTCCATTACATAATCCAGCAGCCATTATAGGTATTAAGGCTGCACAAGAAGTAATGCCAAATAAAACAATGGTAGCTGTATTTGATACAGCATTTCATCAAACAATGCCAAAAGAACATTACATTTATCCAATTCCTTATGAATATTATGAAAAGTATGGCGTTCGTAAGTATGGATTCCATGGTACATCTCATTCTTATGTTTCAAAGAGAGTAGCAGAAATAGAGAATAAATCAATAGAAAATATGAAAATAATTACTTGCCATTTAGGACAAGGAGGAAGTATAACAGCTATTCAAGGGGGAAAATCTGTAGAAACAAGTATGGGACTTACGCCTCTTGCTGGAATTCCTATGGGCACAAGATGCGGAGATTTGGACCCTTCTATCGTTACTTTTTTGATGAAAAAAGAAGGACTATCTGCAGAAGAAATTGAATATATTCTAAATAAAAAGTCTGGGTTATTAGGAATGTCAGGAGTTTCACAAGATTGCAGAGATATAGAAGCTGCAGCAGCAGAAGGAAATGAAAGAGCAATTTTATCAATAAAAATACATAATTATTTAGT
>CALXZQ010000086.1 GCA_944393275.1 uncultured Clostridia bacterium | reverse complement strand
TGATTTGGTAGCTTATTTGCTAGCATAAATCCATGTGCAATAAATCCTATAATGATTGTTACAATAAACATCATTTTGTAATTTTTATAAAAATTTAATAATCGTTCTTTTAAATTATTGAATGCATTGTTAACTTCTTCTTTTACTTTCCTTTCTTTAGTATCGTCTTTATCTTTATTTAACTTTTTCTTCATTTTCTTTTAACATAACTCTAATCATAAAATAGAGTTACTGCATCTCCTTCCCTCAATTATAAAGCATTATTGATTTCTTTCTTTATTTATTTTTATATGTAATTCACTTATCTTTAATAATCTAGGAGAGTAATACCCTTGTACAGCACCATCAATTATATCTATTGCTTTTTGATTGTATTTTCTAGATATAGATGCAATTATGAAAATCTTTTTTGCATCACTTATAATTTTTCTTTTTAATTTTAACCATTTAACTTTGCCTGCCAGTCTCGTAGCTTTTGGAAATTGACTAAAATAAATATCCTCCGGCATAGCAGAAGTATTTTACTCATAACGCCTAAAAGGCTCTTTCTTGTAAAAGAGCCTTTTAGGCTCATAGCTGTTCCGACACATGCGCCTCTTATTCCCCGTTAAACTGGTCTTTATATTCTTTTATTGATATTTGGTCATACATCATATCTTCTTGTAATTGATTTCTTGCATATTCTGCTATTTTTTTTGCATTTTTACCTACCGTGTCTACATAGTATCCACGGCGCCAAAAACTTTGTTGCCCCAATTTGTACTTCATATTTGACACCTCTGGAAAATTATAATATGAGGCTGCTTTTACCTTTCAATATTCCCATAAATTTTTAAACTGATAATTTTAGTGGTATTGATACGAACATATGCAAACTTAAGCCTCTATAATTTTCACTTCCTGCCAGTCACAAAGGTCTCTCAATATCTTTCCCATTTCTATTCTCTTTTGACCATAAAAAATTTTTCTCCTATATTTTGTTGTATTATATGTTTATTTCTCCTTTAAATACTAATAATTATAGTTTACTGAAAAAATAGCTACTCCGCCAAATACATCCGTTCTATCTGTATAATTTTCTCTATACAGATAACTACCATCTGCATATTGTTCTTTCAGAATACTTTTACATACATCTATAGTAATATTCTCATTATCTAAATCCTTGAAATTTATAATAAATATGCCATTCTTATATTGTATATCAATTATTCTGCTACCGCTTGGTTTTCGATAAAAATATTCTAATATATGATTCCGTTCCTTCTTTGGAAGCTTTTAGGAAGTCCTCAAAAGCATTCTTATTTTCTGATATTACCCTGCCTCCTAAAATATCTTTATCTTCAAATCTTTCTATTACCATACAGCCATCTTTTATTGCATCTTCTTTATTATAATCTTTTGGCAATTTATCTATTGGAGTATTATCGTTTTGTATTTTAAAGCAAGAAAAGTCTTTTTCAATATTTACATTTTCTCTTAATAATGTTTTATCTACGATTACATACAAAGAAGTGCGTATATTATTAAAATCTGAGTTTTCTTTTGGCTTAAGTAATATTTTTGTGGTTGTATTATCTGCTGTAATTTCTGATACGGTTAAATCTCTCTCTTTGAATTTTGCAGAAACTTCTCCATGTGTAATTAACATTAAGAAGTTTTTATCAAATCCTATCTCTGTACTATCTGGTAATTCATTTACTTTATCTTTAATTTTTTCATATTCTTCTTCATTTTTTATTATTTTATAATACATATTGCTTTCTTTATTATAACTTAGTCCTGCTGTAATCTCATCAGAATAAAGGCTTCCGAATTCCCCTTCTCCAGTATAAAATAACCCTCTCAGATCTATACTTTCATCTTTTTTAATATATGTATTGTATATTTGTGTTGTTGCCATAACTATTCCCATTGTTCCTATTATAGTTATAAGTAGTGTTGCAACAATTTTTAGATTCTTATTTTTATTAGTATTTCTCTCTTTACCTATTTTAGAAATAATTTCTTTGTAGTTTTTCTCTTCATTAAAATATTTATTATCAAAATATTCTTCCAATTCTTTTCTACTTTCCAATTCTTTCACCTCCCATATAAAATTTTTTCATATTTTTTAACATCCTGTACCATGTACTTTTAATTGTTGATTCTTTTATATCTAGTTCCTTTGAAATTTCTACAAATGTCATGTTTTTAATAAAATGTAAATAAAATATTTTAGCTCCTCCTTTATCTGTAGCTTTTATATATTCCCATATTTTATCTATGTTATTTCTATCAATGAAGTCTGTTTCTATATCTATATCTGCTTCTACTTCTATTATAGTTTCTTCATCATTATTTAGCTGAAATATAGAAATATTATTCGTTTTTCGTTTCATATTTATATAGTCTTTAACTTTGTTTTTTGCTACTCCAATGAGGTATGTTCGATAGTTTAATACGCTTTTTTTCTTTTTTAATGCTTTGTACATTTCTAAATATGTTTCTTGTATAATATCATTTACATCATCAATATTACTGCATTTAGAAATTATATATTTCAGTACATCTTTATATGTTTCTCTATAAATCATTTCAAATTGTTTAATTAATTCTTGATTATTCATATTTTCTCCCCTCTGCTATAATAGTCTATATAAATTAGAAAAAAGTTTCAATTTTTATTAAATTTTTATATTAAAAAGTATTTTAGTAATGATATCTTTAGTTTTTGGTCTACTCAAAATATCATATCCAAAATAGTTTGATAGATATTTTTCTTCATTTTCATAATACATTAATGTTATAGCTTTTGAAATATTTGATTTAATAGAATCTATCCTTTTATTATATTTTTTTGATATTATAGGATAAATATCTTTATTCAAATTAATATCATAAATAATATTTCTATAATAACATTCACATATACATTCATATAAGTATTTTGTCCCTACATATGAGAAATTTAGTTTTAACTTTTTTAGTTCATTCTTTATCTTGTATTCTATTGTTTCTATAGATTTTTGATTTTGCTTTTCTTTTACTAAGTTTTTTATTTCTGTTAGTAAGAAATCTATACAATTTGCTTTGGAAAAATAACCAAAAATATATTCATTTTTCATTATATCTTTCAGAATATTTGTTCTATTTGTATGAATTATAATAGATAATTTATATTCATTCATATTATTTTTTGAAATAAAATCAATTATATCCTGACCACTCATACCAGGCAATTCAAAGTTCATTATTATTATATCAACTTTTCCTTCTCTTATTATATTAATAGCTTCTTTTCCAGTTGAAACAACATTATATATTCTAACATTTTGAATTTCTTTGCCTATTGAATTCAGTATAAAATGTGAGTAAATAAAGTCATCTTCTATGATTAATAAATTATACATTATTTTTCCCCCTATATATATAGTCTTAAAAAAGGTGTAAAAAGTTTCGCTTTTTAAATTTTTTTTACATTTTTTTACATTTTTTACACTTTTCTACTTTCCAAACGATTCTTATGCTATTATTAAATAGCAATTTGGCATACGCCATTTGTGCACAGATAGGGTGGGTACAAATAATATGGAGGTATATAATATGTACGGCAAAATTAAAAACCGGTTTGTAAGTTTCCTTATGGCTATCGTGGCCGTGTTCACATTGCTATCTACTGTGCCAGCTTTTGCTGTTGAGACTCAGGGCAAAGCGGTTCAGGATGCAGCGACTCAGACCACAGATGATTCCGTAGTTACGCCTCTATCTGGAGATGTAAGATATGGCGGTTGGGGTAGAATGACTAGTAATGCTACTGTATACAGTAGTTCTTCCCTGTCCAGTTCTTCCGGTTCTCTGTCTAAGGGTGAAGGCGTTACTGTCATCTGGTATGATGATACTGCAGCATATATTAATTACAGTAGCACATCTACATCCAATGGTAAATTCGGATATATCAGAAGAAGTACTGTATCGTTGGATCCTGCAACTGATGTGGGAATTGTAATAACTGCTTCGAGCACGTACTACGATACAAATTATACTCACAGAGCTGGCTCTGTCAGTCAGGGGGAATATGTTTCCTTGATAAGCAGAGCTAACGGTTGGGATTACATCGAGTATAATGTCTCAGGCGGAAAAAGGAAGTGTGCCTTTGTACCTTCTTCCTGCATTAATCATCAGTATGGCACCGCAAGAGAATATCATTTCTTCAGTGTAGATCAGCATGCTGCGGCTGTTGACAATTACACGACGGTATATGCTGGACCTGATGACAGGTATTATCCAGAGATTGGTTATGTTACGCAGAATGATACTGCGGCCAATGGTAAGCCTATGTACTCATATTTTGGGTTATATAATGGCAATGGCGAACCTATGGCCTTCATCTCGTACCAAACCTCTTCTGGTACCAAGTATGGTTGGATTAAGTTCTACCATTACTGGTATCTCAATATGTAATTTGTTAACGCCAATCAACTGACTATGGTAATCTTTAAGTAACTATCAACCCACCCCACCCTATACAAAAGTGGACCCATATTTGGGTCCCTTTTGTTTTAGTTTATTATATTTAATCCTGGATATGTACACGGTATTTCACAATTACTGTTTTCTAACTCATGTCTATCAGGAAAATCCACTATTAATTTATCCGCTTTAGGTAATAATGAGATATTATTTATATATTTTATAATTTCTTTCTCATTTTCATTCTTTGCTACAATAATATGATATACTAGATTCTCTCTACTTAAGAATGTTATATATCCATTA
>CALXZQ010000085.1 GCA_944393275.1 uncultured Clostridia bacterium | reverse complement strand
TTTAAATATATACTTAATAAACCTTTTACAACCCTTCCTCCATCTAATGGATAAATTGGTAACAAATTAAAAATAGCAATTAGTATATTTGAATATATGCAAATAAGCCTATTTTCCATGTTCAATCCCAAATTAAAAGAGATAAGTAATATAAAAATTACTATATTAGTTATAGGTCCTGCTAATGCAATTACTATTTTTTTTATCTTAAAAGAGTTACTTTTTAAAATCTTTTCATTATGGTTATGTGCTGAAACATTAAAGCTTACAACCAGTCCTAATGGCATTATTTTTATAGATTCTGGATTAAATTTTAAGGCAACACCTACAAGTAAATGTCCCATTTCATGTAAAAATGCAAATAACATTAATATTCCATATATTTTTAGTTGACCTGTTATTAAAAATATTATTATAAATATAAAGATTTTTAAATTTACTTTTATTTTCATTTATTCACCATTAAAATTGCATAATTAAATCTGGATTTACATACCTATCTTCTCTTCTTATTTCAAAATGTAGATGTGGACCTGTTACATTTCCTGTTGCTCCTACTTCTGCAATGGCATCTCCTTGTTTAATTTGCTCCCCTTCTTTTACATATAACTTATTACAATGGGCGTAATATATTGCTATATCATCCTTTTCTATTCTCAAGTGATTTCCATAATCTCCTTCGGATGATGCTATTTTTACGATTCCATCTAATGCTGCATATATTACAGTCCCAGTATTAGCAGCAATATCTATTCCCGTATGATTTTTTGGTACACTTGATGTTGTGGGATTTCTTAAGCCATATCTTGATGTTATTGTCCCTTGTATAGGTAGGGTTAATGAATAATTTTCCTTTATATATTTTGCATCTATTTCCATTTGAGATAAACCAGCATTAGGATCTACTGATGCCTGTTCATCTACAGTTTCTTGTTCTGTAGTTTCTTGAGCCCCACCAATATTTTCTTCTGTTACTGGATTTTTCTCTGTTTCATTTAACTCTTGTCCCTCATTTTCTACATTTTGTCCATCACTTTCATTATCTTTATTTTTTAGATTCTCTATATATCCATTTAGATCTTGATATACTTTTTGAAAATTTATATCATATGACAATATATTTTTAATTGTATTTAGTACATTGTCTGAAAATATATAATTACTATTTTGGACAAGGTAAAAAATTACATAAATCGTAATACAAATTAATGCTTGTAAGATAACCTTATTAAATAACTTGTAATTTGGCTTTGATGACTTATTAGATGCATTAGCACTCACTCTTACACCTTGATTTTGCATTTTTCTCTTATAGTATATTTCTTCTGCTTTTCTAATTCTTTCTTCTGCACTTAATGTTCTTTCCAATAAAAAAACACCTCTCTTTTGCAATATTTGTACAATATATGCAAATGAGAGATGTTTTATGAAGTTTATTTAAAAAAATATATTTATAGATATTCCTATTACTGCCACTATAAAACTTAGTAATGCTATTCTTCTCATCTTTTTATATTTCTTTTCTATTAAACTATTTTTTCTGATATGATCTCCTTTTTCAATTTTTGATATATACTCTGAAACTAGTAACTCAGCCTCTTTTACTACATAGTTTCCTTCTGTTTTTTTAGCTCTAAAATTTTCTTTAGATTCTATATCAGCTGTATCTAATTCCTTAACTTTTATATCTGGTTTTAAAAAGATAAATGCTTGTTCAATCATATTTGATGGCAAATTTTTTATAACAATCATATTTTTCATTACTTCCGTATTCATAAAATCCCTCCTATGGAATTAATTATTATATAAATTTTTTCCAGTTTTATAATGTTTATACATTAATCTTTTTTTCTTGGTGCTATAATAATATTTATTTCTTCTTTTGTCTTGTATTTTTTTATTATATCTTCTGAAAATCCAGCTACATCGTTTGATAATATAATTGTTTTATACTTATCTTCAATTAAATTATTTATTGTTTTATCTACTGTCTCTAAGTCTGAGAGTTCTACTATATTGCAACCTATTGACTTTAAGAAATTAAAATTTTGTTTATCATTATTAGATTTTATACATGATATTTTCATAAAATTTCCACCTTTAATATTAGTATTTGTAATAAATTTTATATTATTCACAATACTTTTAAGATTTTATAAACACTACCAAATATAACATAATTTGACTTTTTATGTTAATAATTGTATAATTATATTACGTAAATCTTTTTTGTAAAAACATAATTTTTATGTTTTTACTAACCTGTACCATTCACTCTATGACTATAATAAGGAGGTTACATCTATGATTACGCGTCGGAAAACTCTCATTATCTTGTCTGGAAACCGGCAAGATGCGTTGATGCCGCTACTGGCAAATCACGAGGCAATAGTGGAGGTATCGTCACCGGACAACCTCTCCCCTATTTGGAAAAAGAACAAAACCCCTATCATTCGTATGTCTGCTTTGGCAGGTCTGCCTGTAGACAAAACCTTTGCTGGGGACGTCCTTATCCTCAATTCGGAGATGTTCTCAAGCACTTTTCAGCCCGATGTTACCGAGGAGTTTACCAGTTTCTGCTATAACTATTCGGTAGAGCCTGGCGAATTTAAGATTCCCAATACTGCCAACAACTCCTCTGATGGGTGTTTGTTCTGTAATATCACCCATCATAATGGTCTTACCACTGAAGAGTATAACCTGCGCAGCAAAGTGGTGGACATGATCATCTACGAAAGTGAACACTTCGTGGTGGTTCCCGGACTGGGGCCTTTGGCTTCGGGCTATCTTATGATAATGACTAAACCCCATTATCTATCCCTCGCTCAGATCCCTGAAGAGTGGTATGATGAGTACCATGAGATTGAACAGGACATCGAGTATATTCTGAAGAAGATGTACCATAAGGATGTGTGTTTCTATGAGCACGGCACTGGTCCCAATGGTGCGGTTGGTCTCAAATCTATCGTGCACATGCATGTTCACGTTATGATTGATGCCCCTCTCTCTGATATGTACAAGAATATGTTCTGTATGCATCCGTTGGACAACATCAAGAAGCTCAGCCCCATCAGCTACTTTACCTATAAGCAGCATAGTGATGGTGAGCTTTGGGTTACGGACGATCCCGATGTCTACCTGCAGCGCCAGGTTCACCGCCAGGTATATGCTGAGGAGCATAATCTCGCCAAAGGGCAGTTCAACTGGAGAAAGGTTCCTTTTGATGATATGACCCTCACCAATGTGTGGCAGTTGTATCTATTCCTTAGCTCCGATGCTCCTATCTCTGAGCGGATCAAGGAGAGAACAAACTCCTTTGTGATTGCATCTGCAGAGCGCTTCAAGAAATAAGGTACGGTTAAGTATGGCGATTATGTCATACTACAGAGCGGTGGGGTTCCAAACTCACCGCTCTTACTTTATTTATTTCTTGCTTATTACAATTAAAGGAACTTCCATTTCTTCTTTGCTTAGCCCACAATGTGTTGATTTCTTTTCTTTTTTTCCTTCTATTAGTAATGTTTCTATTTTTATTGCACTCTCTCCTGTAGATAGAGCAATGTAATTCCCTATAAAATCATCAATCTTTGGATGTTTCTCCCCATATCCAAGCATATTTCTTTGTAGGAATTCCTCCTTGCTCATTAGCCAAAATTCATCGCCAAATTTATCATTAAATATATCTTCAAATTGTTGCTTTTTATCTTCTTTAACCCAAAAGCTTAGCACTCTCGATTCTAGTGATGGTGGCATTATAAGGCATTCAAGAATATCTAGATATTCATATAATTTAAAATATTTACTAATATTTTTGTGCCCATGATCAGCTGAGATCATTAACAATGTATATTCATCCAATTTTTCACTCATCTTTTGTATCTTTTCTTCTGCTTCTTTAATAAAATCTTTTACTTCTTCTGAATCCGTTCCAAATTTATGTAATAAACTATCTGGATTATCTAAATATGCTAAAATAAATTTTTCATCTTGACTATCAACTAATTCTAATATACTGTCTATAACTTCATCTATATTATCAGCTCTCATGCTTCTTTTAGATTTTTTTTCACAATGTTTTGGACAGATTTCATAGGCTTTAACATTTGGTGATGCCTCTTCTATTTTTTCATATATAGTTTTGTAACCTACAGTTGTCTCAAACACATTTACCATAGCATTTTTTATGCTTTCCCCTAAATATGATTCTTTTTGTGGAAGCATATCTAATGTTCTTCCGTATTCTTTAAAATACTGAGACCAAGCAATCCACCCTGTTTCATAAGGTGGTCTTCCACTATAATATGTAGTCATTGCTGCTGTAGTTGTTGATGGGTATACTGATGTTATACAATCTATATGATTATTACTAAAGAAACCATTTGGTGATATATTATTTAATATATGTTCTCCCATTCCATCTAATATTAATAATACTATTTTTTTATATTTTTTTTCTAAAATATTGTCTAAATTTTTAAGTGAATTATGTGTTGTTTCAACATTATAATATTTTAGTATAGAAGTTATTGTATTTAATATACAGTGATTGTAATCTGGAAGTACTATCTCATTTCTCATTTATTTTCTCTCCTTCTTTTTTATATTTTTTTACTTAATACTCGTGCCATTTGAACTCCTGAACAAGAGGCCATCATTAATCCTCTTGTCATTCCTCCTCCATCCCCAATTGAATATAATCCTTTGATATTTGTTTCAAAATTTTTGTCTACATCTAATTTATTACTATAGAATTTAATCTC
>CALXZQ010000084.1 GCA_944393275.1 uncultured Clostridia bacterium | reverse complement strand
CAATGAAACCACTTGGAGTAACTGAAGTTACAAAGAGAGTGGAAAAAACAGCTGAAAATGATGTTGTAGAAGAAATAGACTTCTCTAATGTAAAAATCGAACCATTATTTGAAGAAATGGTTGATTTTGAAACTTTTAGTAAATCAGATTTTCGTGCTGTAAAGATAAAAGATTGTACTGCTGTTCCAAAAAGTAAAAAACTTCTAAAATTTACTCTAGATGACGGAACAGGAACAGACCGAACAATTTTAAGTGGAATTCATGAGTATTATGAACCAGAAGAACTAATTGGAAAGACAGCGATTGCAATTGTTAATTTACCACCAAAAAAAATGATGGGAATTGATTCATGTGGTATGCTAATTTCAGCAGTATATGAAAAAGATGGAAAAGAAGGATTAAATCTTCTAATTGTAGATGACAGAATTCCAGCAGGAGCCAAATTATATTAATCTTATATAAAACTAAATATAATAAAATGGTATTAAAATATAAATATAAAATATTAATGGAGCACTTTTCCTAGTGCTCCATTAATATTTAGGAAAATAAGTAATCTTAGTAGTATAAATTATTACTATCATTAATTGACATTAATAAACTAGAATGATAAAATTTCACTGCAGAAAATCTGCAACAAATTTTAACTCTATTTAGGAGGTAGTTATATGAATAATAATCAAAATGAAACAGGCTACTTGGGAGTAGTTTCTCATGGAATTAAGACTCCAATTATTGAGCCAGGAGACGATTTAAAGAAAATCGTAATTGACTCTATTATCGATCAAGCAGGACATTTTAATGATAAAGATATTATTGCAGTTACGGAAGCAGTAGTAGCAATTAGCCAAAATAATTTTGTAACACCGGAGGATATTCAAATAGATATCTCAAACAAATTTCATGGAGCGACAGAACTTGCAATTGTTGATCCTATTCAAAGCAGAAATCGTTTTATGCAGATATTGAAGGCTATTGTAAAAACACCAGTATTAAAGAAGGTATATATATTTATGACTTATCCTTGTGATGAAGTTGGAAATAGATTTATATCTGAAGAATCTATTATGGAAGCTGGAATTAATCCATATAAAGATGTTTTTTCAGTAGAAGAATTCTACAATATATTTGGAGAACCTAAACATGAATTTACAGGTAAAAACTATATCAAAGAATATCAAAATGCTTGTGAAGGAAAAGCAGAGATTATTATGTGTAATGACTTTTCTAGAGTTAAAGAATATTGCGAAAATATACTTGTATGTAGTATACATAGAAAAGAAATGACAAAAAGAATATTAAAAAATAGCGGAGCAAAAAATGTACTTGATCTTTCTGAAATTATGAATACATCTATCAATGGTTCGGGATTTAATACTAATTATGGACTTTATGGAAGTAATATGATGGCAGAAGGAAAATTAAAATTAATGCCTCGTGATTGTGAAAAATTTGTACAAGAAATACAAGAAGAAGTAAAAAGAAAATATAATGTGAATGTAGAAGTAATGGTATATGGAGATGGAGCATTTAAAGATCCAGTAGGAGGAATATGGGAACTTGCAGATCCTACAACAACTCTTGGAGCTACAAGTGGATTAATAGGAACTCCAAAAGAGGTAAAATTAAAATACTTAGCAAGTCTTCATAAAGACAAATCAAAAGAAGAAATTGAAGCCATTATTGCAAAAGAAAAAGAGGCAAGAATTTCTTCAGGAGATATAACAGGAGTAGCATCTTTAGGAACAACTCCAAGACGCCTTACAGACTTATTAGCATCTTTATCAGATCTTACAACTGGAAGTGGAGATAGACAAACTCCAGTAGTACTTATTTCAGGATATTTAAAATAGTATAATTTATTAAGGAATATGTATTTTACATATTCCTTTAAAGGATATAAAAGTATTGCAAAAAAGAGTTGATTAAGATATAATTTTAAAATTATTATAAGCAAATGAAAATGAGAAGAACTCTAGTTTAAATAAATGAAACTAGTAATAGTAAAAAATAAGAAAAAGTATTATTAAAAATAAATAGTATTATATAAGGAAAATGAAAATATAATAATATATAAGTTCTTCAATTTTATAAAAATTTTAAATTTAAAAGAGTAGAAATTTAAGATTATATATAATATTATTAATAAAAATTTATTGTAATAATACTTTAAGGTAAATTAAAATATAAAAGATTTGAAAATTTATGAAAATGTAGTATAATATTTTTGTTAAAAAAAGATAATTAGTTTAGAGAGGATAAATTATGTATTTTGATAAAAGAATGATTTATATAATACTAGGTATTTTGTTAATAACAGGAATACTAAGGATGGGGAGTAATGAAATTTTAAATTTAATCTTAATCTTACCAGGATTATTAATTGCGATAACATTTCATGAGTTCGCGCATGCATATGCAGCAGTTAAACTTGGAGATGATACACCAAGAAGACAAGGAAGATTAAGTCTAAATCCATTAAGTCATCTAGATCCTATTGGTTCAGTATTATTACTATTTGCAGGATTTGGATGGGGAAAACCTGTAGAAATAAACCCTAGAAACTTTGACAGAAAATATTCTATGGCTAAAGGAGAAGCAATAGTATCAGTAGCAGGTCCTTTAATGAACTTTGTATTAGCATTTTTATTTGCTATAATATATTTTTTCATATTAAGATTTGCACAAGTATGGCTTTTGACAACACAGATAGGACAAATTATCGAGATAATAATAATCTCAACAATATCTGTAAATATAGGATTAGGAGTATTTAATTTATTACCTTTCCCTCCATTAGATGGATCAAAAATATTTATAAGTTTTATGCCATTTAAGATAAGAAATTGGTTAATAGAAAAGCAACAAATATTTTATATTATATTCTTAATAATATGGATAACAGGACTATCAGGAATTATAGTTAAATATCCTGTACAATGGATAACAAATGGAATTCTTTGGATAGTTTCAATGATATTTTCGTTTATTTAATAGGGTAGACAAAGAGTCTACTCTATTTAAGACATATTGAAGGAAGGATAGTAAATGATAAAAAGTATTATAACATTGGGAATTGAATCAAGTTGTGATGAAACTTCAGTAGCAGTTGTAAGAAATGGTAGAGAGGTTTTATCAAATATAATAAATTCACAAATACCAATACATGAAAAATTTGGAGGAGTTGTTCCAGAGATAGCTTCTAGAAATCATATAGATGCAATTTCAATAGTAACAAAACAAGCATTGGAACAAGCCAATATAACATATTCTGATATAGATGCAGTAACTTGTACATATGGTCCAGGATTAGTAGGAGCATTACTAGTAGGGGTATCATATGCAAAAGCTTTGAGTTATGCAATAGGAAAACCATTAGTAGGAGTAAATCATATAGAAGGACATATTGCAGCCAACTATATTACACATAAAGATCTAAAACCACCATTTATAGCTTTGGTTATTTCTGGTGCTCATACACATTTAGTACATATAAAAGGGTATAATGAATTTGAAATATTAGGAAAGACAAGAGATGATGCTGTAGGAGAGGCATTTGACAAAGTAGCCAGAGTAATTGGATTAGGATATCCAGGAGGTCCTAAAATAGATAAACTTGCTAAAGAAGGAAAGCCAACTATAGAATTGCCAACAACACATATAGACGGGCTAGACTTTAGCTTTAGTGGAATAAAAACAGCGATAATTAATATGAATTATAAAAATCCTAACATAAATAAGGCAGACTTGGCAGCAAGTTTTCAAAAGCATGTAGCAGATGTATTAGAAAATGCTGCTATTAAAGCAGTAGAAAAAACTGGTCTAAAAAAGATAGTACTAGCAGGAGGGGTATCAGCAAATAGTTGTATAAGAGAAAGATTTGAAAATCTAAAAGAAAAAGGAATACAGGTATTTTATCCTGAAATGATATTATGTACAGATAATGCAGCAATGATTGCATCAGCAGGCTACTATAATTATATAAATGGAAAAAGAGATGGATTAAATTTAAATGCAGTTCCTAATTTGAAATTAGGTGAATAGAAGGAGAGAATATGGCAATATACGCAATATCAGATTTACATTTATCTTTTAATACGGATAAACCAATGGATATATTTGGCAAAAACTGGGAAAATTATGAAGAAAAGATAAAAGAAAATTGGATAAATGAAATAAATGAGAATGACCTAGTGTTGTTACCAGGTGATTTTTCGTGGTCTACATATTTAAAAGAAACAGTCAAAGACTTTGAATATTTAAATGAATTACCAGGGAAAAAAATATTACTAAAAGGAAATCATGATTACTGGTGGTCTACACTTAAATCAATGAGAGAATTTTTAGAAGAGAATGATTTTAAAAATATAGATTTTTTACATAATAATAGTTTTGAATATGAAGGATATATAATTGCAGGTACAAGAGGATGGACACAATCAGAATCAGAAGAGGATAAAAGATTAGTAAAACGAGAATTACTGAGATTGGAATTGTCAATTCAAGATGGAATAAAAAAATATGGAGATGATAAACCAATAATAATATGTATGCATTATCCACCTATTGTAAATGAAATAAGAAGTGAATTTGCAGAATTAATGGGAAAATACAATGTAAAACAATGTATCTATGGACATTTACATGGTAATCTGCAATTAGGAATAATAGAAGGAAATATAAATGGAATAGAATATAAAATGGTTAGCTGTGATTACACACATTTTAAACCTATAAAGATTACATAAAATATAGTAATTTATATGAAA
>CALXZQ010000083.1 GCA_944393275.1 uncultured Clostridia bacterium | reverse complement strand
ATTGGCAACAAATAGAAAAAATGAATAAAAATTATAAAAAAGATAATAATAATCTCATAATATATGAAAGGAATGATTTATATGGCAAATTTAACACAAGTAGAATTACAACATTTAAGGCATCTAATTGGTGCACATGAAACTGCTTATCAAAAACTAACAACATATTCTTCACAAGCTGTTGACCCACAAATTAAGCAAATGTTTTCAAAATCAGCACAAGATGCATTAAATACAAAACAGAAATTAATGAGTTTTTTAAATAATTAGGAGGTTATAATGGAAGAGAAAACAATGGTAAACGACATATTATCAGGAGTTAAATCAGATTTAACAGCGTACCAAACTGCTATTTCAGAATCAGAAAATATGCAATTAAGGCAAACATTTCAACAAATTAGAAACAGTGATGAATGTTTCCAATATGAATTATTTAAAGTAGCAGAAGCTAAAGGGTACTACAAACCGGCAGCACAAGCTACCGTAACAGAAATTCAATCAGTAAAAAATGATTTAGAACAATAGTATTAACTAGCTCTTTACTAATATTACAATAATATTGCAATATTAGTGAAGAGTTTTTATATTTATGATTCCCTAGAGTTTTATTAAATAATATAGAAAAACGGAGCAAATCAAAATAAATTTAATATAACCAAAGATAATATAAGAAAAACGTTGCAGATAACCTTTGAACAATGAAAAATTTTAATATAAAATCATAAAAAAGAAATAAAGGAGTTGTGTTAAAATTAGTATGTTAAAAAAGTTTTTTGTACATTTTAGAACATCTATAAGAGTAACTTCAATTTTATTCTTAAGTACTTTTTTAATACTAATGGCATTAGTAGTAATATATAAACCAATATATGGTGTAACATTAAATGGAGAATTTATAGGGTATAGCAAAGATAAAACAAAATTACAAAAGAGAATAAATAGTTATATGGAAAATGGAGAAGGCGAAAATATAGCATTTGTTCAAATAGATGCTTTACCTGAATATAAAATGTGCTTGTTAAAAAGAGGGATAGTTACAGATGATGAAGCCATATTTGAAAAAGTAAAATCAACAGGAATAAATTATTATACATATTATGCGATTGCTGAAAATAATGAAGAAAAGTTATATGTTTCAAATTTTTCAGAAGCAGAACAAATAGTAAATAGTTTAAAAGAAAAGAATAGTTCTAATAAAGATAATATAAGTCTAAAAGAAAAATACTCAACAGAGTTAAAAGATTTTGTATCAGTAGAAGAAGCTGTTGCAAAATTATATGTAGAACCAATTAAGGTTGTTAATAGTAAGAGAATTGCAACAAATACAACAGCAAGAGGGGTAAGTACATCAACAGGTATAACTAATGCGAGATATAACATAGGAATTTCACTTATAAGACCAATATCTGGTACAATTACATCTAAATACGGAAGCAGAAGTGGAGTGAGATCAGGTGCTCATACAGGACTAGATATTGCAGCACCTTATGGAACTTCAATTGCAGCTGCAGCAAGTGGTACAGTAGTTTTTTCTGGATGGAATGGTTCATTAGGAAAAATGATTGCAATAGATCATGGAAATGGAGTTCAAACGTATTATGCCCATTGTAGTAGTCTACTTGTAGGAGTGGGTACTAAAGTTTCTCAAGGACAGACAATTGCAAAAGTTGGTTCAACAGGAAATTCAACAGGCAATCATTTACATCTAGAAGTCAGAGTAAATGGTAAATCATATAATCCTCAATATTATGTATATTAAAAATTAAGAGTCTAGCTAAAGCTAGACTCTTTTTAAAAAATTTAAATTAGAAATAACTCAAAATACTAATAAAAATATTTTAAAATATTTTTAATTGCATTTCTTTTAATAATTAAATTACCATGCTCCAAAAGAATACTATTAAATGTTTCTGGACTAGAAACGAAATGTCCAAATTCAGAAACGATATAATTAAATATGCTTAGATTTTCATATGATAAATCTATGTTATTTATAACTAAAAAATATTTATCTTTGTATGTAAATAAATTATAATTCTTAGAAATCTTATCTAAAACAATTAGAGAGTTTGAATTAATATATAAACAAAATTCACAAAAGTCATCAAAAGTATCGAAAGAATATATTGCTAAACTACTACTTAATTTTTCATTCTTTCTTTTATATTTTATATTTTTCCTTTTTTTGTTTTCATAATTTGATTCAGGTAAAGATCTTGTTACTGTGACAATAAAGTCTCCATCAACAGTTGCTAAAGCCTCTATCATAATTTTATAGTCTTTTGTTTTAAAACCAATTTTTTCTTCTGCTTCGTCTAGCATATCCCAAAATAGCTTTTGAGTATCCATAGAATTAGACATTAAAGATTGATAGTCTATATCTTTATCTTTTAATTCACTGAGCTTTAATGTAATTCTTATCTTGTTCTCGTTTATTTTTTCAAACTTCATATAGAAAACCCCCTAATTTTTAGGTATATATATAATTATACTACTAATATATATAAATATAAAGAAGTAAATTTTGGTAATTTATATATTATATTATTAACTATCAAAAAATGTACAATAAATATAGCATAAAAAAATATAAAAGAAAAGTATATTACGAAATTTATGTATTGATATTAGAGCTTTTATTTACAAATCTTAGAAGATATGATATAATAGGCAGATGTTATTTAATTAACATAATTTAAGGTGGCTATTGCCATCAAATTAAGGAGGTCTTTGAATGGACACACATGTACAAATCAAAAACAAAGCAGCAATTTCCTGGATCAATCGGGCAGTAAAGCTGGTAAGACCGGCTAGTATTGTCTGGATTGACGGCTCCGAAGAACAGAAGAAATGGTTAACTCAGCAGGCAGTTGCGGCTGGTGAGCTGCACGAACTTAACCAGGAAAAACTTCCTGGGTGCTACTTAAGACGGAGTAATCCGAATGATGTAGCAAGAGTGGAAGACAGGACTTTTATCTGCACAGATGAGAAAAGTCAAGCAGGCTCGACAAACAACTGGGCCTATGCACCCGATATGTATGAAAAAATGCATGAGTTGTTTAAAAACTCCATGGTTGGAAAAACACTCTACATTATTCCGTACATGATGGGCCCCTATGGCTCGAAGTTCTCCAAAATTGGCTTTGAGCTTACCGATTCTCGCTATGTTGCCTTGAGCATGCTCATTATGGCAAGATGTGGAGATAAGGTACTGGAAGAGCTTAAGGAGGACGACGAATTCATCAAGGGTTTGCATTCCGTTGGAAACATGGATCCCGCTGAAAGATACATCTGCCATTTCCCGAAGGATAGAGCTATCTTTAGCTACAATTCTGAGTATGGTGGCAATGTTCTTCAAGGGAAGAAGTGCTTCTCCCTAAGGATTGCTTCAGTACTGGCTAGAGAAGAGGGTTGGCTTGCTGAACATATGCTTATCCTGGCGGTTAAAAAACCAAATGGAGAAAAAGTATATGTTGCCGCTGCCTTCCCATCAGCCTGCGGCAAGACAAATTTGGCGATGCTTATCCCACCAGAGAAGTATAAAGATTACGAAGTAACTACTCTTGGTGATGATATTGCTTGGCTGAGAATTGGGGAGGATGGCAGGCTGTATGCTACAAATCCTGAGAATGGGTTCTTTGGTGTTGCTCCCGGTACTAACGCCAAGTCTAATCCGAATGCTTTGAAGTCCACTATGAAGGATACAATCTTTACAAATGTGGCATTAAACATGGAGGATAACACAGTTTGGTGGGAATCACTCACCAAGGTTCCACCAGAAAAGGCATTAGATTGGACGGGAAAAGAATGGGTAGACAAGGAACATACTAAAGGTGCCCACCCAAACTCTCGTTTTACAGCACCAATCAAAAACTGTCCGTCCTTGGATGAAGACTTTGACTCCCCGGATGGAGTTCCGATTTCAGCCATTATCTTTGGCGGAAGACGGGCAAAGCTGATGCCCCTTGTTCTTCAGTCTTTCAACTGGAAGCACGGTGTTTTCTTAGGTTCCTCTATGGCTTCTGAGACAACTGCCGCTACAATGGGAAAGGTTGAGTGACAAGGAGAGATCCGATGGCAATGTTGCCGTTTGTAGGCTACAACATGTCAGACTATTTTGAACACTGGCTTGACATGGGAGTTGCTTTGGGGGATAAAGCTCCAAAGATTTTCAATGTCAACTGGTTCAGAACCGATGACAACGGTGATTTCATTTGGCCTGGATTCGGAGAAAACTTTAGGGTTCTCAAATGGATTATTGGTAGGTGTGATGGCACTGAAGCAAAAAATGCTTATGAATCCGAAATTGGGTATCTCCCTAAAGAAATTGACTTTGATGGGCTTGAGCTGTCTGACTCAGCAAAAGCGGAGCTCTTTAAGGTGGACAAAGGACTCTGGCAAGAAGAGTTAAGGAAAATCCAGAAATTTTACGATACCCTGGACTATATTCCTGGTGATCTAAAAAAGATTCTGGAGCTCCTGAAGGAACGCCTTAAATAACAAGGCTCCTACTAGTTTGAACATGCGTGAATGTAAATTTCAAAAGCCTAAGGCAATAATAAATTGCCTTGCTCCCCGACGTCTTGTACGTCGGGGAGTTTTTCTTTTTAGAGGATAGAATATGCTACATTTAAATTATCTTGTTTTTATTGAATTTCTATTGAAAAAAATGGCAATTGAGTATATAATATAAACGACAAAAATCTTTAATTCCGTAAGTAAGAGGAGGAATAAAATGGCTACAAAAGATAAGAGCGTATGGCTACTTGTAATTTTTATATT
>CALXZQ010000082.1 GCA_944393275.1 uncultured Clostridia bacterium | reverse complement strand
ATAAAATTTTATTCATTTTCTAAAATATAGTTAATGTATCTAAATAACACTATATGAACTAAGTTTTAAGTAGTATAAAACTTGAAAAAATAGGAAAAATATTGTAAAATATAGCAAGTAATGAAATCGTATTCATATAATAAATATAGTAGTAAATGTAATAGGAGAACTTAAATGAGCGATTATTATAAAAGGACATTTATATTACCAATGGATGAGCATAGTACAAGTAAGATAATAACACTTATAGTTATTTCTTTTTTATGTATTTTATTATTAATCCTATCAGTAGTATTTATTCAAAATACTAAAGAAAATAGGATTATGTCAGGAGTATATATTGATAATATAAATGTATCAGGACTAACAAAAGATGAAGCAAAATTAGTAGTAGAAGCAAAAATAAAAGACGAGATGCCATCTAGCATAAATTTAGTTCATAATGATTATGAAATTAGTTTAGATATTAATCAAATCCATGCGGGTTATGATATAGATAAAACAATAGAACAGGCATGCATGTTTGGAAAATCAGACGAGATTCTAACTAATATAAAAGACATTTTTAGTATCTTATTATTTCATACAAATGTAGAATTGAAATTTGATTATAATGAAGATGAATTAAAAGTTTTTTTAGAAGATATATCTACAAAACTTCCAGATACGGTAATACAAAGCAGTTATTATATAGAAGATGGTAATCTAGTCTTAACTAAAGGGAAAAGTGGAAATATAGTAGATGTAGAAAAGACATCTGAAAAAATAGCTGCAGCTATAGAAAATAGAACATATAAGGACAAACCATTAGAAATATCAATAAAAACCAAGGAACCGGATCAATTGGATATTGATAAAGTATATAATGAGATACATAAAGACCCAGTAAATGCTTATTATACAACAGAACCATATGTTGTATATCCTCATGAAAATGGAGTGGATTTAGGGATATCATTAGAAGAAGTAAAAACTATGTTAAATAATGAAGATAAAGAAGAATATGTAATACCATTAAAATATACTACACCAGAGACAACTACAAATATGATAGGAACGGAAGCTTTTCCAGATTTATTATCTTCATTTTCAACAAAGTATAATTCAAGAGATAAAGACAGAACAACTAATTTAGTACTTTCAGCGGGAAAAATAAATGGGACAGTCTTAATGCCAGGTGAAACATTTTCTTATAATACAATTGTGGGAAAAAGAACAATAGAAGCGGGTTATAAAAATGCAGCAATTTATGAAAATGGTCAGGTGGTTGATGGCTTAGGTGGAGGAATTTGCCAAATCTCAACAACATTATATAATGCAGCTTTGTATGCAAACTTAGAAATAACAGAAAGAAGAAATCATCAATTTGTACCATCATATGTAAATGCGGGAAGAGATGCAACAGTAGTATATGGAACAACAGACTTTAAATTTAAGAATAACAGAACTTATCCAATAAAAATAATATGCTCTGTAAGTGGGGGAATAGCAAAATTTGAGATATATGGATTAAGAGAAGAAACAGAATATGAAGTAGTATTGTCTTCGAAGATAGTAAGCTCAACATCCACTTCTTTAAAGTCAGAAACATATAAAACACTTAAATTAAATGGAGAAATAATAAGCTCAGAAACAATAAGTAAAGATACATATAAAAAACATTAATAGGAGAATAAAAGATGTATTTAATAGTAGGATTAGGAAATCCCGAAAGTGAATATAAAAATACAAGACATAATATGGGATTTGATACAATAAACATTTTGTCTGAAAAATATGGGATAGGAATAAATAAAAATAAGTTTAATGCATTAATTGGAGAAGGACAAATAGAAGGTAAAAAAGTAATTTTAATTAAACCACAAACATTTATGAATTTAAGTGGTGACAGTGTAATTCAATTTGTGAATTTCTATAAAGTAGATATAGAAAATGTTATAGTAATATATGATGATATGGATGTAGAAGTAGGAAAAATAAAAGTAAGACCAAAAGGTGGACCAGGTTCACACAATGGTATGAAATCTATGATATATAGATTAGGATCTGAGAATTTTCCAAGAATTAGAGTAGGAATAGGAAAACCACAAATTGAAAATGATAGAATAAATTATGTTATAGGCCCTATACCAGAAAAAGAAAGAGAAATACTAAAAAAAGCTACTGAAATTGCAGCAGAAGCGGTAAGTTCAATTCTAAAAATTGGATTAGATAATACTATGAATAAATTCAATTAGAAGGAGTTATAATGCAAGAACTCATAATAAATAGAGAAAATAATGAAAAAACAATATGCTTAATAAATGACGGCGAATTAATAGAAAGATATATTGAAGATAGCCAAATGCCAGAGAGACTGGAAGGAAATATATATATAGGAAAGGTAGAAGATATATTGGCAGGAATGCAAGCTGCTTTTATTAATATTGGTTATGAAAAAAATGGTTTAGCACATTTTGTAGATATTTTGCCTAAAGTAGATATAACAAAAGACAATCAAATAGAAAAAGATTTAGCTAAAAAGATAATAAAAGAAAAATTAATAAAAGGAAATAAAATTTTAGTACAAGTAAAAAAAGATAGTACTCAGACTAAAGGAGCAAGGCTAACGACACATATAAGTTTGGTAGGTAAATATCTAGTATTAATGCCAGAATCTGAAATTATAACGATATCACAAAAAATTACAAACCAAGAAGAAAAAGAAAGATTAAAGTTATTAATAAAACAAAAATTACCAAGAGATTATGGGGTAATAATAAGGACAGCAGCACTAGGCAAAAAAACAGAAGAAATAATTAAAGACCTAAATAATTTATTAAAAAGATGGGATATAGTAAAGAAAAGATATACAGAAGAAACAGAATTTCCAAAATTGATAGAGGAAAACAATAATATAGTAAATAAAATAATTTTAGATACTATAGAAAGAGATATAAAAAATATATATGTAAACAATGAAAATGACTATAAATCAATAAAAGAATATATAGAAAGTATTAATTCTTCTGATAATGTAAATGTTATTTTAAAGAAAGATATGGATTTATTAGATAAATATCAAATAAGAAAACAAATAGAGAAAAGTAATAAAAGAAAAGTATGGTTAAATTGTGGAGGATTTATAACAATAGATAAAACAGAGGCATTAACTGCAATAGATGTAAATTCTGGTAAATATATAGGAAATAAAAATTTAGAAGAAACTGTACTTAAAGTAAACAGAGAGGCAACAAAAGAAATTGCAAAGCAAATAAGATTGAGAGATATCGGTGGAATTATAGTAATAGATTATATAGATATGAAAGAAAAATCAAGTAAAGAAGAAATTAAAAATCTATTAGAAGAGAGATTAAAAGAAGATAGATCTAAAACGCAAATAATGGATTTTACGAAACTAAATTTACTTGAACTTACAAGAAAACATATATTTAGTAATAATTATGAAAAGAAAGAGGAAATGGAATAATGAATGTAGGATTTGTATCTTTAGGATGTAGTAAAAACTTAGTAGATACTGAAATGATGATAGGTCTTTTTGAAGATAATAAATATAATGTAGTAAATAATCCAAAAGAAGCGGATATTATCGTAATTAATACATGTGGATTTATAGAAAGTGCAAAACAAGAAGCTATAAATACAATTTTAGAGATGGCGGAATATAAGAATGAAAAGTGCAGATTTCTAATTGTAATGGGATGCTTAGTACAAAGATATAAAGCAGAATTAGAAAAAGCAATTCCAGAAGTAGATTTATTTTTAAGTATAGATGAATATGAAAACTCTTGGAAAAAAATACAATCATTAATTAAAGATGAACAAATCTCAAGATATGAAAAATTAGAATATTTAAGAAGAAAAATAACAACAGGAAATAAAATGGCATATTTAAAAATTGCTGAAGGATGTAGTAATAGATGTACATATTGTGCAATTCCATATATTAGAGGACCATTTATAAGTAGAAAAATGGAAGATATTATAGAAGAAGCAAATCTTTTAGCTAAAAAAGGAATTCAGGAATTAATAGTAATTGCTCAAGATACCACTAAGTATGGAATAGATATTTATGGTGAAACTAAACTTGCAGAGTTATTAAGAAAATTATCTAAGATAGACGGAATAAAATGGATTAGATTTTTATATTCATATCCAGAAACCATTACTGATGAACTAATAGAAGAAGTTAAAAATAACGATAAAATATGTAAATATTTTGATATTCCTATACAACATATTTCAAGTAAAGTATTAAAAGTGATGAATAGGAAAAGTAATTCAGAAAGTATAAGAAAGACGATAAAGAAGATAAGAGAGAATATTCCTAATGTAGTTATAAGAACCACTGTTATGGTAGGATTTCCAGGTGAAACGAATGAAGATTTTAATGAATTATGTGAATTCATTAAAGAAGCTAGATTTGAGAAAATGGGAGCATTTATTTACTCTAAAGAAGATGGAACTCCGGCATCAAAACTTAAAAATCAAATACATCATAATACTAAAAAAAGTAGATATAATAAAATTATGAAAATACAACAAGAGATATCAAATGAAATTCAAAAAAGCTATATAGGAAAGAAGTTTGAAGTGGTTATAGATTCAATTACATTTGATAATAAATATTACATAGGAAGAACATATATGGATGTCCCAGAAATAGATGGAGTGGTATATATTAAAAATAATAAAAGGTGTGAAATTGGGGAATTTGTTACTGTAGAGATAATAGATACAAGTGAGTATGATTTAATTTCAGAAATAAAAGATAAAGAGAGCTAGACTAAA
>CALXZQ010000081.1 GCA_944393275.1 uncultured Clostridia bacterium | reverse complement strand
TTTTGGGAAGGACACCAAAAGGCACACGATTTAGGTTTATATATGCAAAAATATTGTGGCTGTATTTTTTCAGAGGAAGATAGATATCAGAAGAAGATTAATAAAGAAAAAGAAAGTAAATTACAATGATGTTAAAAAAGAAATCTGAAATATATGTAAATTAAAATAGAAGGGCAGATTAAAATATGAATAATCTTTTAACAATGCAAAATATTAATTTTTTATTGGTTTTTTTAGAAGGAATGCTTTCTTTCTTATCACCATGTGTACTACCATTGATTCCGGTATATATTGGATATTTGGCTGGAAATGGCAAGAAAGAAAATGAAGATGGAAGTATTTATTACGAAAGAAAAACTGTTTTTTTAAATACACTTTTATTTGTAATAGGAATCTCATTTGCATTTTTTTTACTGGGAATGTCATTTTCAGTAATAGGAAGCTTCTTTAATAAATATAAACAAATTTTTACAAGCTTAGCAGGCCTTATTATTATACTTATGGGTTTAATACAGTTAGGATTAATAAAGATTCCTTTTTTAGAAAAAGAACATAAAATACCATTTTTAAAAAATGGAAAAAATGTGACTCCAATTATTGCACTTATTATGGGATTTACTTTTAGTTTTGCTTGGACACCATGTATTGGTCCAGCACTTGCATCTGTTCTAGCATTAGCATCTAGTAGTAGTAACATATTTATGGGAAACTTACTAGTTTTAGCATATGCAATAGGATTTGCAATACCATTTTTATTAGTAGGATTTTTTACCACACAAATATTAAATTTCTTTAGTAAAAAGAAAAAAATTGTGCAGTACACAATAAAAATATCTGGTGTTATACTAATTATAATGGGTATACTTACAATTGTAGGCTTAACAGAAAGAATGGGAGCGGAATTAGGAGATATTAGCAATGTGCAAAATAACACAGAAGAGAATGAAAATAATAATGAAACAGAATCAAGCAATAAGAATAGTAGAATGGCTCCAGACTTTACCTTATTAGATCAAAATGGAAACACACATACTTTGTCTGAATATAAAGGGAAAGTAGTATTCTTAAATTTCTGGACAACTTGGTGTCCTCCTTGTAAAGAAGAATTGCCATATATTCAACAAATATATGAGGAGTATAAAGAAAATAGTGAAGATGTAATTATTCTAGGAATAGCAAATCCTAGGTCAACAGAATATAATTATTCACAGGATACAAAAAATGAAGACGAAATAAAAGAATTCTTAAAAGAAAACAATTTGTCTTATCCGGTAGTATTTGATAAATCTGGAGAAATATTTGATAAATATAGAATACAAGCATTTCCTACTACATTTATGATAGATAAAGAAGGAAGAATATATGGATATATCCCAGGTGGATTAACAAAAGATAATATGAAAGAAATTATTAGTCAAACAATAGATAGTTCAAATAAATAATACTAATATTTAATTTCTCTAAAGGAGATATAATAAATGATTGAAGATAAACCAAAAGTAAAAACTTTTCTTGAAAAATATGGATTTAAAATATTAATCTTTTTGATTTTGCTATTAGGCATTATAGTTAGAATATATAATGTTGGTGAAATGCCAAATGCATTAAATGTCGATGAAGCATCTAGTGGATATGATACTTTTTCTATTATGAAAAATGGAGTAGATAGAAATGGAAATGAGCTTCCAGTTGTTTTATATGCCTGGGGAAGTGGACAGAGTGTACTTTATACATTAATTAGTATTCCATTTGTAGCAATTTTGGGCCTTAATGAATTTTCAATAAGAATAGCTATGGCAATAATAGGCTCTATCTCATTAATAGTAATACATTATTTATTCAAAAATATATTTGAAAATAAATGGATTTCAGTTATAGCACTTGCCTTTTTGGCAATTTGCCCATGGCATATAATGAAGAGTAGATGGGGTATGGATTGTAATCTATTTCCTGACCTAATACTAATTGGAGTTTTATTACTAGTACTCGGAATAAAAAGAAAAAAGTTAATTTGGCAAATATTATCATTCATAGTTTTTGGTATTTCTGCCTATTCTTATGCTACTTCATATTTATTTCTCCCTGTTTTTGTATGTGCAGTATTAATATACCTAGTTATAAAAAAGGAAATCTCAATAAAAAAGGCTATAGGATATTTAGGAATAGTTTTTGTTATTACACTTCCATTGATAATTTATCTTATAATAAATACATTTGATCTGCAACAATTTAAATTACTAGGTCTTACAATTCCTAGGATGAAAGAAAATAGATATGAAGAGATTTCTACTATTTTCTCTGGAAATTTATTTGAAAACTGTGTAGACAATCTATTATCTTTAATTAGATTAATTTTTATACAAAATGATGGATTAGAATGGAATGCTTTACCAGAATACGGAATGTTTTATATATTTAGTATAGTATTCTTTATAATAGGTATATATGCGGCGGTAAAAAAATATAACAATAATCAATTTTGTCAAATAATGAATATATGGATGATATCTTCAATAATAGTAGCCGCATTTTGTATAATAAATATAAATAGAATAAATATTATTATGTTTCCTTGTATTTATTATATAGTATTAGGATTATATGAAATATGTAAAAAATATAAAATAATTGCGGTAGGTATTATAATTCTATATGCCTTAAATTTTATATACTTTATAAATGACTATATAAATCAAGATTTTAATCAATACATAACATTTGAATCAGGAGTTGAAGAAGTAGTAGACTATTGTGAAAAATCTACATCAGAAAATGTGTATTGCTATAATTCATTTAAGGAACCATTTATTTATTTTATGTTCTACTCAGAATATGATGTAAATAATTATTTAGATACAGTACAATTATTTAATGAAAATGGAGTTTTTGATAATATAAAATCTTTTGGAAAATATAAATTCTATTTCCCAGAAAAATATGAAGAAGGCATGTTATTAATAGTACCTAAAGGATTTGAATTTGATTATGCAAAAGAATTTTCAAAAAAAGTTACAATTAATCAATTTGATATTTATGAAGATTGATAGTTTGAATTAAGAAAAATAGTAGTAAATAAAAGATGTGGTTTAACACTATGTTAGTGTAAAACACATAAATTTTATAAACTATAAAAATAACATTTAGGATATGAGGAAAAATTATGATAAAAATATTATTTATTTGTTTAGGAAATATATGTAGATCTCCAATGGCAGAATTTGTATTTAAAGATTTGGTTAGAAAACAAGGTTTAGAACAAAATTTTATAATAAATTCAGCGGCTACAAGTACAGAAGAAATAGGGAATACTATGCATTATGGTACAAGAAGAAAGCTTGAAGAAAAAGGTATTCCTTATACAGAACATACAGCAAGACAATTGATAAAGAAAGACTATGAAAAATATGATTATTTAATTGGAATGGAAGAGAAAAATATAAAAAATATAATTAGAATAATAGGTGAAGATAATAAAAATAAAGTATTTAGATTATTAGACTTTACAGATAAGCCAAAAGATATTGCAGATCCTTGGTATACAGGAAACTTTGATATTACTTATAATGAGATAAGTAAGGGCTGTATAGCATTGCTAGAATATTGTAAAAATAAATTATTGAAAGCTTGAGATTTTAAAATCTTAAGCTTTTTATAGTGTAAAAATACAATTCAAATAAGGTTTATTATCATATATGAAATTTATGGAAATTTTGTTCAAATATAGAAAAAAAGCAAATAATATGATATATTGACATTGGATATTTAGGAATATAAAAATCTGTTATATACTCACTTATATGTAATTATATTTTTGAGTAGATGATAAAGAAAAATTAAGATATAAAGAATATAAAAGTAATAGAGTAATAGTAGGAGACGAAATAGTAGATTAAATTAAACCAGTTAATAAAAAATAATTGAAAGTACAATAGTTAAATCATAATTAGAGGAGAGATAAAAATGAGAAATATTGTATTATGTGGTAGTATGAAAGTAAAAGATAAAATATTTGAAGTAGCAAAAAAATTAGAACAAATGGGACATACTGTGCTATTACCCGAGGAGTGTATAAAAGGGCTTCCAAAAGAAATAGCATCAAGAGCACATTTTGATAGAATTTCCAAAAATGAAAATGATACTATTCTAATAGTAAATGATACTAAAAATGGAATTGAAAATTATATAGGTCCAAACTCATTTGCCGAAATAGCATTCTCATTTTATTTTAAAAAAGATACATATTTATTAAATGACATATATGAACCATTTAAGGATGAAATAATAGGCTGGGGCATTAAACCATTAAAAGGAAACCTAGAATACTTTAATGAATTTAACAAGAAAGGAAATCAATAAATGAATATATATGTAGGACATTCAAGAGATATAGATTATATAAGTAATCTATATAATCCAATTATAAATTCTAAAATTGGAAAACAAGAGAATTTCATATTTCCTCATTTAGAAGAAAAAACCTTCAACTCTAAAGGAATTATAGAACAATCAGATTTATTTATAGCAGAAATTTCAAAACCATCACTAGGATTAGGAATAGAAATAGGAAGAGCAGAAACAAAAGGAAAGAAAATACTTTGTATATATGAAGAAAAGTCAAAAATACCATCATCTTTAAAATATGTAAATGTAGATCTCTTAAGTTATAAAGATAAATATGATATGGTAAATAAAATAGAAGAATATATTAGAACATTAAAAATACAATAAATTGACTAGAAAATAAGTATATGATAAAATTCTAAGGACTAAAATTAGAATAATATAATAAAATATAAATGAAAAGGAGA
>CALXZQ010000080.1 GCA_944393275.1 uncultured Clostridia bacterium | reverse complement strand
TTTTTTATAAAATCAATCATATATAATTACCTCTTTTCGTACTCGATTATATATATGATAACATCTACGAGATAAGAGATTCAAAGGTAATATTTAACAAAAAAGATGTTACTTTAAAGTAACATCTTAAATAAAAACTATGCATAATCTTTATTTTTAATTAAGCCATTGCTGCATTTAACTTTTTAGCTAAGTTTGATTTTTTTCTAGCTGCAGTATTTTTTACTATAACACCTTTTGTGCAAGCTTGATCTATTTTTTTTGTAGCTGCAACGAATAAAGTTTTTGCTTCTTCAACGTTACCAGCTTCTATTGCTTGTTCAAATTTCTTAACAGCTGTTCTATATCCAGTTTTAATCATATTATTTCTCATAGTTTTCTTTTCAATTACACTAACTCTTTTTATTGCTGATTTGATGTTTGGCATTCTTATTGCACCTCCTCTTAGATTAAATTACACTATAACATATAACATTTTACCATGAATATTTTATTTTGGCAAGCAATTTAAATAATAAATTTGCAAAAAATGTAAAAAAACACAGTATATATTGTATTATAGGTATAGTTATGATATATTTATCCAAGAAAAATATATCGGAGGTAGTATATGATAGCTATTGGAGCAGACCATGGCGGTTATAAATTAAAAGAAGAATTGAAAAAATACTTTGAAGAAAAAGGTATAGAATATAAAGATTATGGAACATACTCAGAAGAAAGGACAGATTTTCCGATTTATGCAAAACGAGTGGCAGAAGCAATAAAAGAAGGAACAGCAGAATATGGAGTATTAGTTTGTAGGTCAGGATATGGAATGACAATAGCAGCAAATAAATTTAGAGGGGTAAGAGCAGCAAGTGTAACTTCAGAAAAGCTGGCAATAGCAGCAAAAGCAGATGATGATGTAAATGTAATAACTCTATGTGGGGATTATATGAAAATAAATGAAGCAATAATAATATTTGAAGCATGGCAAAATACAAAGTTTAAATATGGGAGATATCAAGAAAGACTAGATATGATTGAAAAAATTGAAAATGAAAATATGAAATAATAGTTTTAAGAGGAGTGTAAAAAAATGTGGGGAGATATAGTAATAGCATTTTTATTAGCATTTATAACAGCTTTTATGATGACTCCATATTCAATAAAATTAGCTAAAAAAGTAGGGGCAGTAGATATTCCTAGAGACAGTAGAAGAGTACATTTGAAGCCCATGCCAAAACTTGGAGGAATAGCAGTTATCGCAGGATTTGTGGTATCAATGATATATTTGTTGATAACTTTATCTATTGAAGATCCAAATAAAATAAATTTATTCGGACCAGAAGAATATGCATTTAAATTAATAGGTGTATTTATAGGAATAATAATATTGGGAATAACTTGCATAATAGATGATATAAAAAATATAAAACCAATATCAAAATTCATAGGCCAACTATTAGCAGCAGGTGTAGTTGTAGGATTTGGATTAAGAATAGGAAATATAGATTTGCCATTTCTTCAAACTCAGGAAATGAATGAAGCAGCATCAATTATCTTAACGATATTTTGGATAGTTGGAATTACCAATGCTATTAATTTAATGGATGGATTAGATGGACTATCTTCAGGGATATCATTAATTTCTTGTATATCATTATTGATGATATTTGCTCTAAACGGATCACCATTAATAGCTATATTAATGATAACAGCATTAGCTGGAGCACTAACTGGATTTATTCCTTATAATTTTAATCCAGCCAAAACATTTATAGGAGACACTGGCTCAAACTTTCTAGGGTTTATATTATCAATAGTTTCTATACTAGGAGTTGCGAAAACATATACAGCAATAGTAATAGTATTACCAGTAATAGTTTTAGGACTACCTATAATGGATACATTAGGAGCTATAATTAGAAGATTAAGAAAAGGAAAATCCATAAAAGCGATATTTCAGGCAGATAAAGGTCATTTGCATCATAAAATTTTATCACAGGGGTTTTCACAAAAACAGGCAGTATACATATTATATGGTATAAGTGCAACTTTTGGAATGTTTGCAGTCATCTTATTTGATAGTGGAATATGGAAAGCAGTATCTTTTGCACTAATGATAGTAACTATTATAGCAATTGGATATAGAAATCTTAATCTTATTAAAGGAGAAAAAGGCTCAAGATATGAGTGTATGAATTGCAAGTACATATACAATCCGAAAATTGGAAATGAGGTAGCTGGAATAGCACCTAATACAGAATTTGATGAATTACCAAAGGACTGGAGGTGCCCAGTATGTGGAGAACGTAAAGACATGTTTATTTTGTATGAGGAATAATAAGATATTAGAATATTAATAATTTATTAATATATGACAAATAATAAAATATATGGTATAATATTAAATGTATGTAAAAATACTAAAAAAAGAGGGTAGATTTATGAAATTAAGTAAAAAGAAGTTTAAATTTACAGCAACTCCTGAAAAGGTGTTAGGACATTTTAAAATAGCATCACCGGAAGAGACTATAGAAAAAATATTAAGAGATAAATCATCAATAACAAGATTTGGTGACGGTGAATTCGACTTTATATATGGAGTTGATATGAACTATCAAAAAATGGATAAAGACTTATCTAGAAGATTAAAAGAAGTATTATTAAGTAATGAAGAGAACTTAATAATAGGAATACCAAATGTGTTTAATTTGGAATATTGTGAAAAATATATAGGCAGAGCTATAGAATTTTGGCCTGGTTGGGTAAATAAATATAAATTTAAAATACTAAAATTAGTAAGCAGAAAAAAACAATATTATTCAGCTCAAATAAGCAGATTCTATCTAGATTATATAGATAAATCACATGTTGGTGAATATGTTAAAAAATTAAAACAAATATGGGAAAATAGAGATATAGTAATAATCGAAGGAAATCAAACAAGATTAGGTGTTGGAAATGATTTATTACAAAATGCTAAATCAATCGAAAGAATAATATGCCCTGCAGAGAATGCTTATAGTAAGTATAATGCAATATTGGAAGAAGCTAAAAAAGTTTCTAAAGACAAATTGTTTTTATTAGCATTAGGACCAACTGCAACAGTATTAGCATATGATTTATATAAATTAGGTTATCAAGTAGTAGATATAGGACACGTTGACATAGAATATGAATGGTTCCTAAGGAAAGCAACAAAGAAGATTAGAATTGAGAATAAATATGTAACAGAAGTTGCAGATGGAAGAACTAACATAGAAGATGTAAAAGATGAAAAATATAAAAATGAAATAATTGCAAAAATAATATAGCAAGAAGAGGGGTTTATATGAAAAAAGAAGTCAATTTTGGTATTGGATTTATAGCAGGAAGACCAAATGTGTGTAAAATTATAAACAATTACCAAGAATTTTTAGTACAACAATTAGAAGAGCTAGACTATAAGGTTAATATAACAATATTTATTTTATATGATTTAAATTATCAATACACAACAAGAACAGATTTTTATGGGATATTACCTAAAACATATAAGAATATTCAAATAAAATATATTACACCAGAAAACATAGAAGAATCAAAAAAAATATTGAGATCTAGATATGATTTGACTAATGAAGAAGTAAAATTGTTAATAGGAAATGGATATGCAAAAGCAAGAAATACCATATTGTATTATGCATTGAGAAGAAAGATAGATTATTTACTATTTTGGGATGATGACGAATATCCACTAGCAAATGTTAAAAAAGATAAAGAATTAATTTGGATTAAGCAAAAAAACATATTACAACATATAAAAAATATGGAAAAAGCAGATGTAACATTTGGATATCGTTGTGGTTTAATGAGTCCAGTTCCATACATACAATACACAGATGAGATACAAGAAGAAGATTATAAAAACTTTATTGATGGATTAGAAAATGAAGTTATATCTTGGGAAAAAGTTAGCAAAGGTAGAGATGAAAATTCATTTATGGCATATGCAGAAGAAGATATTGCAACAGGAAAAAGAAAACCAGAATACATAGAAGGAATGGGAAGGACAAATTTTGTACTAGGTTCAGGTATATGTTTAAACCTAAGACATTTAGATAAAATACCAGCATTCTATAATCCTCCACAAGCAAGAGGTGAAGATACATTTTTCTCTTGTGCACTAAATGAAAAAGATTCAAAGGTCTTAAAAGTTCCTACATATCATTTTCATGATAGCTTCTTAAAATTTACAGGATTGATGAAAGATAAGTATCCAAAAAGATTACTAAGAATATCTTTGGATGATAATAATATAGAACAAAGATTTTTAAAAGCTACTATAGGATGGACAAAGTATAAGCCATTATTATACTATATAATAGATAGAGAAAACTATAAAACAATAATAGAAAAAACAAGAGAAAACCTAGAAAAGAGTATACCTAAAATGAATACAGCATTTCAAACATGTGATTTTACTTGTTTATTAAATGAACTTGATGAATATGATAAAAATGTGAAGAAACATTATGCGGAATTTGAAAAAGCTACAAGATTATGGGACTCTATTAAATATAAAATAGTAGAAGATAGCAAAAAGTAGTAATATAAAAAACGACTTGCATTATTGTAAGTTGTTTTTTTATTTTCAATTACTATATTTTTATTTATATGAAAAAACTATGACATTTATAAAGACTTTTATAACCAGTATTAAATATATGTCAGAGTAAATAATTCTCATAATTTTGAAAAAGAATATTAACATTTTATCTTTCACTGTTTACATATGATGTTGGGAAAAGTGAAAATATATTTACTAATATCTGTAAAATACTGATATCAAAAGATAGACAAAATAATTTAAATTATGCTAAAATGTAATAGGAGAATAATTAGTGGAGGGAAAAATATGT
>CALXZQ010000079.1 GCA_944393275.1 uncultured Clostridia bacterium | reverse complement strand
TACTTGACCTGATACGAAATTACCTAAAGAGTAAATAACAAAACATTCTTTATCTTCACCATCTACAGTAGTAATATTCACTTTTTCCATCTTTTCTAAAACATGTGGGTGACTTCCCAATATAATATCTACACCATTAGTTAAAAGAAAATTTGCTAAATCTTCTTGTTCACTATTAGGTGTATCTTTATATTCTACGCCCCAATGCATATTGCATACTATTACGTCAACATTAGCTTGTTTGGCTTTAGTAATATCAGCTAACATCTTTTCTTTATCAATTAAATTAACTAAGTAAGGTTTGCTAGAAGGTATTGGAATTCCGTTTGTACCATAAGTATAACTCAAAAATGCTATTTTAACACCTTTAACATCCTTAATTAATAAAGTATCTCTTTCTTCTTGTGATCTATATGTTCCAGTATGTTGTAAACCAACACCATCTAACACATCTAATGTACTTACAACACCATTATCACAAGTGTCCATACTATGATTATTGGCAGTAGAAAGAACATTAATACCTAATTCTTTTAAATCTGTTGCCAAAGCCTGTGGAGTATTAAATGTTGGGTAACTAGATAAAGCTCTATCAGGAGAAAAAGTTGTCTCTAAATTACCTATATTTATATCGTTTCCTTTAAAATATTCTTCAATTTCAGAAAACACATAAGAAAAATCATAAGTATTTGTAGAGGAATTAAAAGCATCTTTATATTGTGTATTATGACACATGATATCTCCTATTACAGAAAACTTTACTGTAACATCTTCTTTAGGTTCTTCGACATCAGGTGCAGATACTAAAACACTATCTTTAGGTTGTACAGTATCATGAGTATTCCTAAATCTAAAAAATAGAAAAATAGCTAAAATTAGTAATATTAAGATAAAAATAAATCTAAAAAACTTAAATTTATTTTTTATTCTTAAATGTGTTCGTGAAGGCATATAAAATCACTCCTTTAAAATAAAAATATCATAATATGAAAATAAATGCAATAATGTATTAATCAAAACTAAGTATGCGTAAGTAAATATAATATTTTAATTGAAAAAAATATACATATAGTGTATAATAGCAAAGTAAATAAAAAATAGGAGGAAATAACTATGCTATCTGCAAACGGAGTTACAGTAAGATTTGGTAAAAGAGTACTATTTGAAGATGTAAATATAAAATTTGGAAAAGGTAATTGTTACGGAATAATAGGTGCTAATGGAGCAGGAAAATCTACTTTCTTAAAAGTATTATCTGGAGAAATAGAACCTAGTAAGGGAGATGTTTCAATAGATAAAGGAGAGAGAATTTCCGTATTAAAACAAGATCACTTTGCATTTGAAAATTACAGAGTTATAGACACTGTAATAATGGGAAATCAAGAGTTATATAAAGTAATGAAAGAAAGAGATGAGATATATGCAAACTTTACAGAAGAAGACGGAATGAAAGCAGCAAAATTAGAGGAAAGATTTGCAGAACTTGATGGATATAATGCAGAATCGGATGCAGCAATATTATTAAATGATTTAGGAATATCACCAGATAAACATCAGAAGAATATGAGTGAAATCGAGGCTAAGGAAAAAGTAAAAGTTTTATTAGCCCAAGCATTATTTGGAAATCCAGATATACTACTACTAGATGAGCCTACAAACGATCTTGATTTAAAAAGTATAAATTGGTTAGAAGAATTTCTAATAGACTTTGAAAATACAGTTATTGTAGTATCGCATGATAGATATTTCTTAAACAAAGTCTGCACACATATAGCAGATGTTGATTTTGGAAAAATAAAAGTATATCCAGGAAATTATGATTTCTGGTATGAATCAAGCCAGTTAGCATTAAAACAAATGAAAGAACAGAACAAGAAAAAGGAAGAGAAAATTAAAGAATTGCAAGAATTTATTGCAAGATTTAGTGCTAATGCTTCAAAATCTAAACAAGCAACATCTAGAAAAAAATCCCTAGAAAAAATAGAATTAGATGAAATAAAACCATCAAATAGAAGATATCCATATATAGACTTTAGACCGGATAGAGAAGTAGGAAATGATATCTTAGAAGTTAAAAATCTAACTAAAACAATTGAGGGAAAAAAAATACTTAATAATATATCTTTTTTAGTAAAAAAGGACAATAAAATTGCATTCCTGGCAGATAATGAAAATGCGAAAACAGTGCTATTTAAAATTTTATCAGGAGAAATGAAAGCAGATTCAGGAGAAATAAAATGGGGAACAACGATAACCACAACATATTTTCCTAAAGATAATAATTATTTATTTGAACAAGATTTAACTATAACAGATTGGCTAAGACAATACTCAAAAGACCCAGATGAAACATATATTAGAGGTTTTTTAGGAAGAATGCTATTTTCAGGTGAAGATGCCTTAAAAAATATAAAAGTATTATCTGGAGGAGAAAAAGTAAGATGTGTATTATCAAAAATGATGTTATCAGGGGCAAATTTTTTAATTTTAGATGAACCAACAAACCATCTAGATATGGAATCAATAACATCTTTGAACGAAGGAATGAAAAAGTTCAAAGGAAATATTCTATTTACATCACATGATCATCAATTAACAGAAACTGTAGCAAATAGAATAATAGATATAAAACAAGATGGTTCTATAATAGACAAAGAAGTTACATATAATAAATATTTAGGAATCGAATAAGAAAGAGGATAAAGATGGATTTAATTATACAAACAATATCAAATGAATTAAGTATAAAGCCTACACAAGTTGAAGCTACAATAAAACTAATAGATGATGGGAATACAATACCATTTATTGCAAGATATAGGAAAGAAGTCACTGGTGGATTAAGTGATGAGATACTTAGAACATTAGGAGAAAGATTAAATTATTTAAGAAATTTGGAACAAAGAAAACAAGAGGTAGTAAATTCGATAGAGGAACAAGGTAAAATGACAGATGAAATACTGCAAAATATAGCAGTAGCAAAAACACTGGCAGAAGTAGAAGATATTTACAGACCATATAAGCAAAAGAAAAGAACCAGAGCTACAATGGCTAAAGAAAAAGGGCTAGAACCATTAGCAGAAATTATAGTAGCCCAAGAAGAAAAAACACCAATATTAGAGATAGCTAAACAATATATTAATGAAGAAAAAGAAGTCTTGTCGGCAGAAGAAGCCATAGCAGGGGCATTAGATATTATTGCAGAAAATATATCAGATGAACCAGAATATAGAAAGAAAATAAAGAAGATTATTTATAGAGAGGGAACGATAAATACAAAAGCAAGCAATGAAGAAGAAAAATCAGCATATGAAATGTATTATGATTTTAGTGAATCTATAAATAAAATTCCAAGTCATAGAATATTAGCAATAAATAGAGGAGAAAAAGAAGAATTTCTAAAAGTAAAATTAGAGAAGCCAGAAGAAAAAATACTGAATTTAATAGAAAAAGATATAATAAATGGTGAAACTCAATTTACACAATATTTAAAAGATACAATAGTAGATAGTTATAAAAGATTAATAGAGCCATCGGTTGATAGGGAAATAAGATCAGACCTAACAGAAAAAGCAGAAGAACAAGCTATAAAAGTATTTGGTCAGAATGCAAAACAACTATTACTAGGAGCTCCATTAAAGGGGATTACTGTAATGGGATTTGATCCGGCATATAGAACAGGATGTAAGATAGCAGTTATAGATGAAACAGGGAAAGTTTTAGATACAGCTACAGTATATCCAACAGCACCACAAAATGATATAGAGGGTGCAGAAAAGACATTAATAAGCTTAATAAACAAAGATAAAGTAAATATGATTTCAATAGGAAATGGAACAGCTTCTAGAGAATCTGAGATGTTTGTTGCAGATATGATAAAAAAATGTGACCATGAAGTGATGTATACAATAGTAAGTGAAGCGGGAGCTTCTGTATATTCAGCATCAAAATTAGCAACAGAAGAATATCCAGATATAAATGTATCAATAAGAGGAGCGATATCAATTGCAAGAAGATTACAAGACCCACTTGCAGAACTTGTAAAAATAGATCCAAAAGCAATTGGTGTTGGACAATATCAACATGATGTAAATCAAAAGAAACTAGAAGAAGCATTAACAGGAGTTGTAGAAGATAGTGTAAATAAGGTTGGTGTAGATGTAAATACTGCAACAGCACCACTTTTATCTTATGTATCAGGACTAAATAAAACGACCAGTAAAAATATAGTAAAATATAGAGATGAAAATGGAAAATTAAAAAATAGAAAAGAATTATTAAAAATTCCAAAATTAGGAAAAGTTGCATTTGAACAATGTGCAGGTTTCTTAAGAATAATAGACGGGGATAATCCATTAGAAATTACAGGAGTACACCCTGAAAGTTATGAAGTAGCAGAAAAATTGTTAGATAAAATTGGGTACAAAAAAGAAGATATAAAAGATAAAGAAAAATTAAAAGAAATTAAATTAAGATTATCAGAAATTAAAATTCCTCAAATGGCAAAAGAAATAGATATAGGAGAAATGACGTTAAAAGATATAATAGATGAATTATCAAAGCCAGGAAGAGACCCACGTGATGAAATGCCAAAACCAATTCTAAGAAGTGATGTATTAAAATTTGAAGATTTAAGAGAAGAAATGATATTAACAGGAACAGTAAGAAATGTAACAGATTTTGGAGCATTTGTGGATATTGGAGTAAAACATGATGGACTTGTCCACATATCTGAAATGAGCAATAACTTTGTAAGAAGACCATCAGATATAGTTTCAGTAGGAGATATAATTAAAGTAAAAGTAATTGGAATTGACGAAGAGAGGCAGAAAGTAAAATTATCTATGAAAATATAAAAAATCACCATAATGAATTATGGTGATTTTCTATTATAAATTATTTAATTATATCTCCATTATCATCTAATAGGTTA
>CALXZQ010000078.1 GCA_944393275.1 uncultured Clostridia bacterium | reverse complement strand
CTCTAGGGTTAGCTTTATATTGGTTAGTAAGTAATATATTAATGATTATAGAAAGACTAATATTAAATAAATATTTGTATTCTAAGGGGGAATAAAAAATGTCTGAAAGTATAATAGCAGAAGGTAGAACAACAAATGAAGCTATAGAAAATGGTTTAAAAATATTAAAAACAACTAAGGAAAATGTAGAGATTAAAGTACTAGAACAAGAAGAAAAGCGAAGTTTCTTTAGTATATTAGCTCCTAGAGTGATAAAAGTTGAAATGAAACTAAAAGAAGATAAAAAAACAAATCCAGAAAGAAATATAAAAAAAATAGAAATAGATGAAGAAACAATAAGAAAAGCAGAAGAAAATGTTAAAAACTTTGTAGAAATATTCCTTAAAAAATTAGATATAAACAATCTAAGTACGGAAATAAAAATAGATAATCCCATAATAAAAGTTACAATAAATGGAGAAGGGATAAATTATTTAATAGGCTATAAAGGAGAAGTATTAAATGCATTGCAAAATATATTAAATAATGTTGCAGTAAAGGGATTGAATACTAAATGTAAGGTAATTCTTGATATAGGAAATTATAGAATAAGAAGAGAAAAAACGCTTCAAGAGTTAGCCGACAAAGTGGCCAAAACAGTAATTAGAAATAAAAAATCTATAACTTTGGAACCAATGCTTGCCTATGAGAGAAAGATAATACATAGCAGATTACAAGAAAATCCTAAGGTTAAAACACATAGTATTGGTGAAGAACCAAACAGAAGAATAGTAATAGAATTAAAATAATTTAATTAAATATTTATTCAGAAGTCAAAGTTCTGAGATACGATTTAAGAATATTCTTAAAATATCTTTAGCTTTGACTTTTATTTTTTAGAAAGGAGAAATCATGAGTACAATAGCCGCAATATCAACAGCCCCAGGAATTGGTGGGATTGGAATAATAAGAATTAGTGGAGATAATACCTTTGAAATAATTAACAAAATATTTAAACAAAAGAAATATCAAGAAATTAAAGATATTAAGGGATATACAATTAAATATGGGCATTTAATAGATCCTAATACAAAAGAGATTATAGATGAAGTTTTAGTAAGTTTTTTTAAAAAACCTCATAGTTATACCACTGAAGATATGTGTGAAATAAATTCACATGGTGGAATTATAATAATGCAAAAAATATTAGATATTTGTTTACAAAATGGAGCAGAGATGGCAGAAGCTGGGGAGTTTACCAAAAGAGCTTTTTTAAACGGGAGAATAGATTTATCTCAAGCGGAATCAATTATAGATATAATAAATAGCAAAACAGAAAAGGAAACAATGGCATCAATTAATCAATTAAATGGATTTCTGTCAGAAGATATAAATAGAATAAGACAAAAAATAATTAATGTGATGGTTAACATAGAAGTAAATATTGATTATCCAGAATATGATACAGAAGAAGTTACTCAAACTCAAGCAAAAAATATGTTAGAGGAAGTGAAAGGTGATTTAGAAAAGTTACAGAAAACATTTTATAATGGAAAGATAATTAAAGAAGGAATTAAGATAGCTATAATAGGTAAACCAAATGCAGGGAAGTCTTCATTATTAAATGCATTATTAAAAGAGAAAAGAGCGATAGTTACACAATATGCGGGAACAACTAGAGATACAATAGAAGAATTTTTAAATATTGATGGTATTCCCTTTAAAATTGTTGATACAGCAGGAATTAGAGAGGCAGAGGATGAAGTTGAAAAAATAGGGATTGAAAAATCTAGACAAATGGCAGATTCGGCAGATTTGGTTATAGGAATATTTGATTTAACAAGTGATTTAAATGATGAAGATGATGAAATAATTAGAATATTAAAGGAGAAAAAATCGATTATTGTTTTAAACAAAATAGATTTATTAGAAAAAGATTTTAAGATTAACAAAAAAATTCTTGATTTAAATAAAAAAATAATAAAAATATCAGCCTTGGAACAAACAGGAATAGATGAATTAAATAGTGAAATTATTAATTTATTTAAATTAAATGAAATTAACTTTGATAGTGAAATAATAGTTACTAATGCTAGACATAAAAATTTGATAAACAAAGCTTTAGAAAATACAAATGAGGCTTTAAATGTGATTGAAGATAATATGCCAATAGATATAATTGCAGTATATATAAAAGAAATTCTAGAAAATCTGGGATTAATAACCGGAGAAAATGTATCAGAAGATATTATTAATGAAGTATTCTCGAAGTTTTGTTTAGGGAAATAAAAGCATGAGAATCAAAAATAAGACATTTTTATAAAGAATACGATAATTTACATTTAATAGAACTAAATTTGCTTAATAAGCAATATAATGCGAAAGAATAGAAACGACAAAATACGACAAAAATGAAATTGTCAAAAAGACAAATAAAAACATCGGAATTCAATAAAAATCATTAGAACAAACTGATTCGACAAAAATAATATATAAAAACGAACAATAATTTTTGTTCTATAAAAAACAAAAAGAGGGAGATTGATATGAAATATAATGCAGGAGAATATGATGTAGCAGTAATTGGAGCAGGACATGCAGGGTGTGAGGCAGGATTGGCTGCAGCTAGATTAGGAATGAAAACCTTAATATTTTCTATTAGTTTGGAAGCAGTTGCAAATATGCCGTGTAATCCTCATATAGGAGGAAGTTCAAAAGGACATCTGGTCAGAGAAATTGATAGTTTAGGCGGAGAGATGGGAAAAAATATAGATAAAACATTAATACAGATAAAAATGCTTAATACATCAAAGGGACCGGCAGTTCATTCTCTAAGAGCGCAGGCTGATAGAAAAAGATATCAAATGGAAATGAAACATACATTGGAAAAGCAAAAAAATTTATATTTAAAACAAGCTGAGATAGTAAATATAAATGTAGAGGATAATGTTGTAAAAAGTATAGAGACAAGTGTGGGGGCAGTATATAATGTAAAAACAGTTATTTTAGCCACAGGAACATATTTAAAAGGAAAAATATTTATAGGTGAATTTTCAGAAGAAAGCGGACCAGATGGAGTTGCTGCAGCAAATAAATTATCAGAATGTTTAAAAAAATTGGGGATTAATATTGTTAGATTTAAAACAGGAACGCCTGCTAGAATAAATAGAAATAGTATAGACTTCTCAAAAATGGAAATTCAAAAAGGAGATGAAAAGATAATTCCATTTTCTTTTGAAGATAAAATAGAAAACTTAAAACAAGTTGATTGCTATTTGACATATACAAATGAAAAAACACATCAAATAATAAGAGATAATCTTCATAGATCACCACTTTATGGAGGAGAAATTTCTGGAACTGGTCCTAGATACTGTCCTTCAATAGAGGATAAAGTTGTTAGATTTAGCGACAAACCAAGACATCAAATATTTGTTGAACCAGTAGGATTAGATACTGAGGAAATGTATATACAAGGAATGAGTTCATCACTTCCAGAAGATGTTCAAATAGAAATGTATAGAAGTATAAAAGGATTAGAAAATGCAGAATTTACACGACCTGCATATGCAATTGAATATGATTGTATAGATCCATCAGAATTAAAATTATCTTTAGAACACAAGAGAATAAAAGGAATGTTCTTTGCTGGACAAATTAATGGAACATCAGGATATGAAGAGGCAGCAGCGCAAGGTTTGCTGGCTGGAATAAATGCAGCAAGACAAGTAAAAAATAAAGAACCAATAATATTGCATAGATATGATGCATATATAGGAGTTCTGATAGATGATATTGTAACCAAAGGGACTAATGAACCATACAGAATGATGACATCTAGAGCTGAATACAGGTTATTATTAAGGCAAGATAATGCAGATTTAAGATTAACAGATATTGGGTATGAAGTAGGTTTAATTTCTGAAGAAAGATACAATAGATTTTGCTTAAAAAGAAAAAATATCGAAAAAGAAATTAAAAGAATTAATGAAACCATCATAAAACCAACAGAGGAAGTCAATAAAATATTAAGAGATAATAATTCATCTGTAATTTCTGGAGGAGTGAAGTTGGCTGAATTATTAAGAAGAACTGAACTATCTTATGAAAAACTAAAATCAATTGATATTGAAAGGCCGGAATTATCAGAAGAAGAGAAGGAACAAGTAGAAATTCAAATTAAATATAGTGGATATATAAAATTACAAAATCAACAAGTAGAAAAGTCAAAAAAATTAGAAAACAAGCTATTACCAGAAAATATAGACTATAATTCAATATCTGGAATATGCTTAGAAGCCAGACAAAAATTAAACAAATTTAAGCCTAGATCTATAGGACAAGCTTCAAGAATATCTGGAGTTTCACCTGCAGATATCTCCGTCTTATTAATATATTTAGAACAACAAAAAAGAAAATAAATTATAAATTTAGGAGAGAATAATGGAAATTAAAGAGTTTTCAAATGAATTAGAAGAATTACTTAAACAAATAAATATTACCACTGAAAAGAAAAATATAGAACAATTTTATAAATATATGATTCTATTATTAGAATGGAATAAAAAAATCAACTTAACAGCTATAACAGAACCCAAAGAGGTTATATTAAAACATTTTGTTGACTGTGGAACAATACTTAATCTTTTGAATAGTAATGATAAGATTCTAGATTTAGGTACTGGAGCAGGATTTCCTGGGCTTCCATTAAAAATATTAAATAATGATTTAAATATAACATTAGTAGATTCATTAAATAAAAGGATTAACTTTTTAGATGAAGTTATAAAGGAATTGCAATTAAATAATATAAAAACCATTCATTCGAGAGCCGAAGATTTGTCTAGAATTAAAGAGTATAGAGAAAATTATGATATCATAGTCTCAAGAGCTGTTGCAAGTATGCCAGTTTTATTGGAATATACATTACCATTTTTAAAAATTGGAGGAAAATGTATTTGTATGAAAGGACCTAATATTGAGGAAGAA
>CALXZQ010000077.1 GCA_944393275.1 uncultured Clostridia bacterium | reverse complement strand
AATAAAAGAACTAAAAAGTTCTTTTATTCTATAACCTCCATAACACTATCTGTATTTGTTAAGTTATCAAAATTATAATAGGTATTCGGAGTAGTCCCAACAATTATATTTTCACCAATTATAACTTGATTTGTAATTTGCCTATCTATACTATTAAACGGTGTCAGTATGCTTACATTACACTTCACTTCTAAATACATTCGGTGTAATGTTTGATTTATTCCTGCTGACTTAAACTCACTTTTAAAATCTGTAAGAACATCTCCAACACTAAATATCTTAAATTTTATTGAGGGTCCTCTTCCTGATAGAATTCTACTTCCTGTAAATGATCCAAGCCTTATCTCAACATCTTCATTAGAAATATTTTCTAATTCATTTTGTATTTCCACTGCAACATCTGAAATTATTTTATTTATAGGAATTATATTTGCTTTAACCATATTCACATTTCCATTTTCATCTTTCATAATTGTAACTAAATCATCATATTCATACTTTTTCATAACCTCTGTTGCTTTATTATTAGTGATCTTTGTTGCTATACCATTTGCTTCTTTTTCACATATTCTATTAAAACTAGGTTCAATGGATTTAATTCCTCGTATCATAGTAATTATTGCAATTATAACAATTAGGCTTACTTTTAATTTCTTTCTTATTTTAGGATTCTTTTTATTCATTTCAAACTTGTAACGTATAAATTTAGGAAGTTTGAAAGTTTTTCTTGAATAGATTTTATCCAATTTTCCTTACAACATACCTTGGAATTAGTATTTGTTCTCCTGGGGAGATTTTATTCTCATCTTCTATATCATTTATTTTAACAATATCTTCTACTGTACTTTTAAATTGTTTTGCTATATTCCAAAGAGTATCTCCTTTTTTCACAAAATATATAACAATGCTATATGCAATATCATTTCTTAATTCATTTGTTTCTATATTATCAATTACATTTATTTCCATATTTCTATATTTCTTTGTATCCAGCTGTAATGTAATTTGTGCTTCTATTTCTCCATCAGATAAAACAATAAAATTATCTTCTCTTATGGTTATTTCAGTTTCAATATTGGCAATATTAGTAATCCCTGTAGCATCAAGCTCATAATTAAAAGGTATTTTCACTACTTTTGTATCTATTCTTGATAAGCTTGAAGATAAATATATTATATTAGCCGTAATTTCTCCTTCATATATTATTCTTTCATTTTCTATATTTGTATTTGTTATACAATGTTCTAATGCAACATTATATATCTTATTACCTGCAATTTCTGGTACATCTATTCTTTTATTAACAGTACACATATTTACAGATTTAGTAAGCTCTGACATTGCACTAACTTTTCTTTGAGTAAATTCTATATTTTGTTCTGGACTATAAAGATCTTGAATTAAGGCTATTTTTTTATTTTCATATACATAACTTGAAATCTCTAGTTCTATTTCTACATAAATTGAATGTTCTTCTACATCATTTGGCTTTATAATAATATTTCTTGTATTATACTTTACATCACAGAAATTTTCTTCTGATATATCTTGGATATCTACAAATCCCATAACAGGTATTAGTTTTTCTACTGTATTTATCGTATTATCTTCTGTTAGATACATTATCTTAGTTTTAACTTCTGCTTTTGCTAGAATTTTATTGTAGCTTACTTTAAAATCTTTATTAATAACCTTTATCTCGGTATTTAATATCTCTGCTAAATTGCTTGTATTATCAATTGTAATAGTATCTTTTGCAATAGTTTTTGCTTCTCCTTTTCCAATTAATGAATTTATTGTCATATCCTTATTAAGTTTTTGTAAATTATTAATATTTTTTACATCTTTTAATATTTGAACATTTTCTTTAGTATTAGTTTTAATAGATACTTCTATATAAGCTTTAATATTTATTTTTCTTCCGTTTATTACACTACAATCTAACGTTTTTAGGTTTAAATCCAAATTTAAATCAATATCATTACTATTATTAGATAATTCTATTACTTTATTAAAATCAATTTTTGTATTTAGCGACCTTATTTCCCCATCTTTTGTATCTGAAAGATAAATTATATATGTATCAATACTTCCCTCTATTTTTACTTTTCCATCTATTATTTCTTTTCTATATAAACATATATTGCCGCTTGTATAAATGCTACTTATTATATCTGGTTTAATATCTGGGATAATTACATCACTTTCTACGAGTATATTTTCATTTTTTCTTTCCAAAACTCTGTTTATACATATATCTTCACCTTCTATTTCTAGTTTCATAAATTTCCCTCCTTACTTTATTTACTTAATTATATTAAAAAAGGCAAAAAAAATTCCTAATTGCTTAGGAATTTTAATTATTCTATAAATTTACTTTTTTTGTAACTTCTGCTGGTGGTATTAATGGACTATATTCTTGCCCATCAAACACTTGAACATCAACTGTTCTAGTTAGTACATCTGTGTAACTATAAGTTACACTCCTATTATTTTCTTCATATTTTACCACAAATATATTTGGGTACGCTTTTTCTATTGTAGCTTCTTTCTCAAAAGATTTACTCCTGCCTAAAGATCCTTTAACTATTATCTTTTGACCTATTTTTTCTCCTATGTCAGTTTTTAGATTTGTTATGTCTTGTCTACAAATCATTTCATCACCTACTTTACTAAGATGAATAAAGTATATCATTTTAGTAGTAAAATGTCAAAAAAACGCTTTTACTGTCTCTGCCTTGTATCCTACTATTTTCGCGGTTTCTGTAGATTTGATTGTAGTTTGTTACAATTGTATTACATTGTTGTTACGAATTTGTTACTTTCATCTTTCCATTAGCTCCTATTCCTCCTATACCCTTCATTCCATCTCTTAATTTATCTGCAATATCTTCAATTGTTATATATTTATATTCCTCTGAAGTTGCAATTATCTCTGCTACTATTAAAGGATCAGCAAAATCTATCATTATTCTATCTGGAGATGATGCAAAATTAGCACCAGCCTCCATAATTGCTTCAAAAAAACTTTGACATGCTCCGGCAAAAATTACTAGATTTTTTCCTTTATTCCATTTTCTAGCTTTTTGAACAGTCTGCACAAAATACTTAGAATTTTTATAATTCTGTATATCATATAAACCGGCATTTTTATTTATAATTTTATCATGTCCGTGTTATAACCAGTATATCTGGATTATATTTTTCTAGCAAACTTTTAATCATTATAGGTTGCTTTTCTTCTTGTATATTTTCTATTATTGCATCTACATTTGTTTTCTTGTAATGTTTATATGCTTTTTCAGAATATCTTTTGTCTCCATCTAAATGTAATATTTTTCCTGTTTTTACACACTCCTTATTATATATAAAATTTTTCATTTTAAAAACACCTCATAAATGTCTGCTTATAACATTTTATGAAAAGTTTGTCGAAATGTGAGGAAATTTAGAATATAAAAAAGAATATCACTGCCAACTGGCAATGATATTTTTATTAATAGAATATTACATTATCAATTACATGGTTTAAGAAATATATTTTTATCTTTCTTAATTTCATTAATCTCATTTCTCATAACTTCAATTTCATCTTTTGTAAAATATTCTAATGTTATTTCTGGATTATATTCAATTAGATTTTCTTTTACATATATGTAAGCTTCTCTAACAAAATCTAGATAAAAGTTTTTCTTCTTTAACTCATCTATCTTTTTTATCTTTTCAAATCTTTTAAATCTTGATTGAAATACTGAACAAGTTGCTTTTATATATGTATTATTTCCCATATACTTGACTTCGATCCATAATTTCATTATAGCTGTTACTTTATCTAATATTTCTAAAATATACCCTTCTGCTCCATCTGTGGAATCTGAGATAATATTATATAAGTTATCCCCGATTCTTCCCCTTAGTTGTTCTTCATCTGTTCGTTGCATTTGTCCAAACATAGCAATTGTATCTTCATTATAATTTTTTACTTGTGTAACTATCTCATTCCCATTATATTCTCCAAAATCATGAAAAAGTGCCTTTAGTAAAAGAGTGTATATATTAATATTTTCATTTAGCTCTCTTTTCAAATAATCAGCAAACAATATGCAAGTTACTGAAATAATATATTGATGAAATAATACATTCTCTGGAAGTACTGTTGTAAGTGTAGAATACCTGTATACATCCCTTAATTTCAATGCTACTTCCAATAATTTAAAATAATCTGTTTCTTCAAATTTTTCTTCTTTTATATGATAAATGATATTTATTTTTTCATCCTTAAATTTATCTCCATTTAATGCATTATTAGTATATATGCTTACTAATTTATTCTTTCTGATTTTTAGATATTCTTCCGCTTCTTTATTTCCTCTTCTAGCTAATTTATTCAAAATAGAAATTTCTGCTATACTCTCACAAAATTTTAAAAGATTAGTAAATTCATTATTATCTAGAATTTTGTAATCGTATTTTAGTCTTTTCATTACTCTATTTTTATATTCAAATTTCTCTACAATTAATTCATTTATTACTTTATTATATAAATCCATTTTTGATTTATCTGTAAATTCCAAAGCTAAATTACCTGTTTCTCCATATATAGATTGTTTTAGCAGATAATTTCTTAATACTTCTACTGATAAATCATTTCTTTCGTTTCTATTCTCTAGAATTTTGATATATAAATATGCCGAAAGCATTGATTTATCAATTATTGTATACTTTTCATTTATATTCTGTAATATTTTTGAATTATAACTGTCTATAATTCCTAATAATACTTTAAATAAATCTTCTAAAATTAGTTTTTCCATATAATTATCTCTCCTATCATATAGAGATTATATCATAATCAATCTATTTAGTGAATAAAATTAAGCAACAGTATTTACAAGGGGGTTTTTCATTTGGAAAAATTGTACATAGAAAGGCGAGCAATAGAACTTGCAGAATATATTATAGATAGCAAAGATACTGTACGTGGTGCAGCAAAAAAATTTGGTATTAGCAAAAGTACAGTACACACCGAAGTAACATTCCAGAACGGTAAAAATAAATCACCTATAATCCCAGAAAGTATTGAAAT
>CALXZQ010000076.1 GCA_944393275.1 uncultured Clostridia bacterium | reverse complement strand
AAAAAAATCAAAAAATGACAAGTAATGCAAAATAATTTAAAAAATTTTTCACATAATAAAAATATAAAACAAAAAAAGGAGGAAATTTCAATGAAAAAATTAATTAGCATTTTAACAATTATTTTGTTAGTAACACTAGTTACTTTTTCAGGACGCAGTTTTGCAGCTAGTTTGGATTCAATAAATGTAGAAACTAATAAAACAACTGTAAGACCGGGAGAAAATGTTACATTAACAATAGAGTTTGGAACTGATTTAGGTGCTTATACATTTGATATAGCATATGATAACAATATATTTGATTATGTATCAGTAGATGGAGGAACCCCTAATGACACAAAAGATAAAGTTAGGGTAGTCTATCATGATTCTTCAGGAGGAACTAATCCTAGAACAAATATGAGTATTGTATTTAAAGCAAAAGAAGGTATTACAACATCAAATCCAACTGAACTAACAGTTACAGGAGAAGGTTTATCAAATGCAGATACTTCCGTAACTTATGATGATATTACATCTCCTATAGTTAAAAATATGACAGTAGAACCAGAATATATTGATTATACATTAAAATTAGAGCACACTGGAAATATTATAAAAAATGAAGAAAAAGAAATGACAATTTCATATTCATCTCCAATGGGAAGATATTATGAACATGCAAGATTAATAGCAGAAGCAAAAACACCATCAGGTGCAACTGTTCAACTATTAGGAACAGATTCAGGACAATTAGAACATGATATTATACAAAGTGGATGGGGAGATCCTCAAGGATATAAAATAGGTGGAAAAGATGTATCTCAAGTATTAAAAGTAAGAGGCTTATTTAGTCATGAAGGAGAATATAGTATTACTTTAAAATTAATTGATAGAGATAACTCAGATTCTACTATAGTAGAAAAAACTTTTTCTTTTAATGTTTTAAATGAAGAATCAACTATACCACAACCTCCAGCAGAAACTCCAGAAGAAGTTGTTACAGAAGAAAAGACTCCAACAGAATTGCCAAAAACAGGTAACAATTATTATGCAATAATTATTGCTATTATACTAGTATTAACAAGTTTATATATTTATAACAGAAAAAGAAAATAAAAAATTTAGTAAATAAGAATGATATTCTTATTTACATACATAGGAGAAGAACATATGGATAAGGTAACAAAAATAAATATAGTAAATGGAATAATTATAATAATAACGCTTGGAATTATAATATGGTTAGGAAATGAAGAATATATAGAAAATAAAATTGAAGGAAATTCGAATGTACCAAAAGTAGAAAAAGCAAAACTAACAAGTATTAATTTAAATTATTTAACAAACAACATAGTAGAAAAAGAATATCCAAAAGAGGAAATTATTACAACATATAGGGGATATGAAGTTTGCGCAAAATTAGAAATTCCTAAAATAGAACTAGAAACATATGTATTAAGCAATTATTCTACACAAGCTTTAAATATTTCTGTAACAAAATTTTGGGGAGTAGACCCAAATGAAATAGGAAATTTTTGTGTGGCCGGTCATAATTTTATAAACAAGAATATGTTTAGAAATCTAAAGAAACTAGATGTAGGAGACAAACTTTATATAATAGATAATAATATAGGAAAAGTGGAATATGAAGTATATAAAATAGATAAAGTATCTCCAAAAGATGTAAGTTGTTTAGAGCAATCTAACAATAATAGAGAAACTACATTGATTACTTGTACAAACGATTCTAAACAAAGAATTATTGTAAAAGCAAAAGAAGTAAAATAATGAAAGGATTACAAATGAGAAAATTAAAAAGACAAATAATTATAATTTCAATAATTATTATAAGTATTTTTATGATAGCAATATTAAATTTAAAATCAGATGCGTCAGTAAAACTAAATGGTATAGAGAATTTTCCAAGTAGTTATCAACCATATTTAAAAGAACTTTCTAATAAATATCCCGACTGGAAATTTACAGCATTATATACGAATTTAGATTGGAATTATGTTATAAATCAAGAAAATATATTTGGAAAGAATCTAGTTCCAAAAAACTATTCAGATAATTGGAAAAATACTACGCCAGGTCAATACAATGTTGAAGTAGATGCAGGATGGGTAGACAGTTCGAGACGTGCAGTAGAATACTGTATGGATCCTAGAAATTTTTTAAATGAGGCAAGGATATTTCAGTTTGAAGGTTTATCATATGATTCAAGTACAAATAGTTTAGATATTATTGAAAAAATATTATATGGAACAGAATTTTACAATAGGCAAGTAACTTATCTAGATGCAAATGGAAATAGTATATCGATGAATGAAAAATATGGAGATTTGATATTAAGAGCAGGACAAACTTCTTATGTTAGTCCATATCATTTAGCATCTCGTATAAAACAAGAAGTAGGACCATTTTTAAGTCATAGCTCAATAAGTGGAACTGTAGCTGGTTTTAAGGGGCTATATAATTTCTATAATATAGGAGCAACAAGTTCAGCAGAGCCAATGGGGGCTATAAAAAACGGATTACAATATGCTAAAGATGGGAAAGGTGCAAGTCAAGCTACAAAAGATAAATATTTAATTCCTTGGAATACAAAAGAGAGAGCAATTACAGGAGGAGCAATATTTATAGGTTCTAGTTATATAAATGTTGGACAAAATACTATATATCTTCAGAAATTTGATGTAAATGATGATAGAGGAGGAAATTTATTTACTCACCAATATATGACGAATGTACTAGCACCATATAGTGAGTCAAAATCTATATACAATGGCTACCAGAAGGCTGGAATATTGAATTCTGCCATGAACTTTATAATTCCTGTATATGACAATATGCCAGATATACCCACTCAAAATCCTAATATAAATGATAATGATTTTACAAATGATAATACTAAAATTTATTGTAATGCTAATAATGTAAATATAAGAACAGGGCCGTCTACATCTTACGACATAATTACTCAAATCTCAAATGGATACAAAATGACAAGAATAAAGAAGGGCAACCAATCTGGCGAAAGATGGGATATGGTAAGATTGGAAAATGGGATTATAGGATATATATTTCAAACCTATGTGACAGAAATTCCAGCAGTTCAAATAGAAAAAATAGATATTAGTATAGATAATACAACACTACAAAAAGGGGAAAGAAAGCAGCTAAAAGTAGTAATATCACCAGTAGAAGCTGCTAATTATAAAGTGATATACTCATCAAGTAATCCTCGGAGTAGCTTCAATAGATGATAAAGGAGTTATTCAAGCAAATCGTTCTGGAACTACTACTATAACAGTAAAAGCAGAAGAAAATTCCGTACAAAGTCAAATTGAAATTAGTGTATATAGTAAAGTTACTGGAATCTCGATAGATCAAAAAGATATATATATGCAAGTAGGAGATATTTTTAAAATTAATAGTTATATAGAGCCAGAAGATGCAAATAATCAAAATGTTATTTTCGAAAGTACAAATCCAGACATTGCTACAATTGATGAAAAAGGAATAATAAAATCAAATAAAGTTGGAGAAGTACAAATCATAGCCAAATCTGAAGAAAATGATTTAATTAGAGCAGAATGTAATTTAAAAGTAGTAAGAAAAATGGAAGATTCTGAGATACACTTTGATAGTTCTCTAAACCTCAATAGTCTAGAAATAAGTGGAATTGACTATAATTATAATACAGTAGCAGATTTAAAAGGAAAAATTACTACAGACCTAGATATAGAAATATTAAACAATAAAGGAGAATTATTACAAGATACAGATATTGTAGGAACAGGCTGTATTGTAAGAATAAAAGAAAATGGAGATATTTTAAGAGATTACAAAATAATATTATATGGAGATGTAAATGGTGATGGTAAAATTAATAGTATAGATTTATTAGTGCTTCAAAGACATATATTAGAAATTGAAAAATTAGACGAAATTTATAAAAAAGCAGGCAATATTAGAAAAAATGGAAATAGACCGACATCTGTAGATTTACTTTTAATTCAAAGGCATATATTAGATTTGCAAATTATTGAACAATAAGGAGAAACAATTATGTTTAGAAATAAAAAATCATTGTATTTTATAATGATATATTTATTGATATATATTCTACTAAATTATTTTATACCAGTATTTTCCTCTGCAACAACAAGAGGAACAGTATTTTTAAGCACAAATAAAGAAAAAGTAGAAAAGGGTGAAGAAATAGAAATAAGTATAAACTTAGAAGGTAATAAAACAGCAGCATTTAATACAAATCTGTATTTTGATGAAACTAAAGTAGAGTATGTATCAGGTCCTGAAAATATTAATGTTATAGGAAATAGAATTTTATCTATATGGTATGATAAAAAAGGTGCACGTAGTGCTACAGATGGGGAAATAGTAAAATATATATTTAAAGCTAAAGAAGATGGAATTGCAAATTTTACTATAGATGGTGATTTTTATAGTACTACTGGTCAAAGTATAGATGCTAACTTTAAATCAGTTCAAGTACAAATAGGAAAACAAGAAAGTAAATTAGAAATGCAGATAGAAGAACAGGGGAAAGATTCTAATAAAACAAATGCTAATTTACAATCTTTAAGAATAGATATTGAAGGATTAGTACCAAATTTTGAACCTAATATATACAAATATTATTTATTAATACCTAATAATATTCAAAGTGTAGATATTTTAGCTATTACGGAAAATCCAAATGCTACAGTTAATATTTCAGGGAATACAAATTTAAAAGAAGGTTTAAATAGAATTGATGTTAAAATAAGGTCTGAAGATAACACGAAAGAACAGATCTACACTATAGAAGTAAGTAAAACTGCCGATTCTGAAGCAGCAAATGCTAATTTAGAAACATTAACAATTGAAAATACATTATTAAATACGCCATTTGACAATAATATAATTAACTATACTGCACAAGTTCCTAATTCTATAGAAAACTTAAATATTTTAGCCATTCCAGAAAATGAAAATGCCAAGGTTCAAATTACAGGAAAAGATGGATTAAAAGAAGGGAACAATACAGTATATATAAATGTTAAAGCAGCAAATGGTTTTACTACTAAGGAATTTAA
>CALXZQ010000075.1 GCA_944393275.1 uncultured Clostridia bacterium | reverse complement strand
CATAAAAATCTATTTATATAATTACATAACATATACTATTCCTAAAGCAATTGTTAGAATTACAAAAGTTATTCCTAATATAATAGTCCATCTTTTAGTTTTTCCTTCTTTAGTTCTACCTTTATTTTTTTCATAAAAGTTATTAGTTGATGAACCTGTTATTGCAGCTGATGCTCCTGAGTCTTCTTTTGATTGCATCATAGTTATTATTACTAATGCTAGACAGTTTAATAAATAAATTCCTATTAAAACATATTTTACTATTTGCATTTATGTTCCTCCTCATGTTTCGATTTTACCTATATCAACTTTCGTTATTGTAACATAGTTGTGATAAAATTGCAATTAAATTAAAAAAGATTATTATTTTTCTTTATTATTTATAACTTCATTATTCTCAATTTTTTTATTTTTTAGGGTTGGCAATGGGGGTCTTTTCTTAGTATCTCCAAATCTTTTGGTTACAATATTGCTTATTAATATTTTCTTTAATACATCCTCTCTAACATCTGCTATTAGTGTTCCATCTTTAGCCACAGAAATTTTTCCGGTTTCCTCAGATACAATTACAGCAATAGCATCTGATTCTTTTGATATTCCAATTCCTGCTCTATGTCTTGTTCCTAATTCCTTTGCAATATCATTATCACTAGCTAAAGGAAGCATACAAGCTGCAGCAGCTATTTTATTATTACTTATTACTATTGCTCCATCATGTAATGGTGTTTTTGGAGTAAATATATTTGTTATTAATTGTGGTGATACTTCTGCATCCATAATTATACCTGTATTAATTATGTCTTTTATTTCTATATCTCTTTCAATAACAATTAGCGCACCTATTTTTTGCTTTGACATTTCTGTTGCCGCTATAACTATTTTATATACATCTTCCCTAGTTTTAGCTTCTATATCTTTATCCATTCCAAAAAATCTTGTAAACTTATTTGTTCCTAATTGTTCCAATACTCTTCTAATTTCCGGTTGGAATATAACTATAAGCGCTAATACACCCCAACTAACTATTGCATTTAAAATATAGTGTAGAATATTTAATTGGCATTTTTCACTTATCCAAGTAAATAATATTAAAAATACAATACCTTTAAATAATTGCCATGCTCTAGTTTTTTTAACTATTTTTATCATTTTATATGCTAAAAAGACTACTATAGCAATATCTATTATAAGTGTTATTAATCTTATTGGATTTTCATATAAAGTATTTATATAATCTGTTACAACACTAAAAATATTATTTCTAAAATCTTCTATCATTTATTTACCTCTAATTTACAACTACATTGATATCAAATAAAATATTAATGTAAAACCTACACTCAAGATCATCATTGCTGCTAAAACTCCTGCCATTACTTTTACTAATATTTTTGATACAACTGATTTTCTGTCTTTTTTTGACATTTGTAAAATCCTCCTATTCTCATGTTTTATATCATTGTTATAACATATAGAATATATTTTTTCAAGCATCAATTTTTGCCATTATTTTCGTAATTCCGCACCTAGCTTTTTATTTAAGTCTTTTATAATTTTTTCTAAAGTTGCATTTATTTCTTCTTCAGTTAAAGTTTTATCTTTTGGAGTTAAGCTAAGTGAGTATGCCATGCTAACCTTGTTTTCTCCAATATTTGCCCCTTTGTATACATCAAATAGTTTTATATTTGACAATAATGCTCCCACTGATTTCCTAATTACTGCTTCTATGTCTTGTGCTCTAACTTCTTTATTTACTACTATAGCTAAGTCTTTATTTACTGTTGGATATTTTGATATTTCTTTATATTTCATCTTTTCTACTGGTTTAGACAATAATTTATCTAAATTTATTTCAAATACAAATACATCATCTTTAGTTTTAATTGGATGAACTTTTCCTATAATACCAACAAAATCATTATTTATTGAGATTCTTGCACTTTGGCCTGGATGGAGCTCTTTTGGCATATCATCTGTTACAATAAATTTATATCTTCCGGCAAATCCCAAATATTCTAGAAGTTCTTCTACTATTCCCTTTGTAATATAAAAATCTACCTTTGCTGTATTATTTAACCCTAAGTAATATTCTCCTGTCATCAAACATGCTAATTTATTTTCTTCACTATATACTTCATCCTTTTTATGAAATCCTTTTCCTATTTCAAATATTGAAACATCTTTTACATTATGTGCATTATTATATTCGTATATCTTAAATAATGATGGTATGACACTATACCTTAAAGTATTTCTTTCTTCTGTCATTGGGTCTAGTAATCTTAATGCTTCTACATCTTCTGTTGTATATTGTTTAGCTTCTTTGTCATTTACTAATATATATGATAATGTTTCATTTAATCCTAATGCTATCATTTTGTCTCTTATATTTCTCATGGTTCTATTATAATTTCCTGGTTTTACTGGAATTACTGGCAATCTTCCTTGTATATTATCTACACCATATATACGTCCTACTTCTTCAATTAGATCTTCTTTAATACTTATATCTAATCTTCTTCTTGGAACTGAAACACTAATTGAATCATTAGTTGATTTATATGTAAATCCTAGTTTTCTAAATACATTCTCAACTTCTTGCTTTGGAACTTCAATTCCTAATATTCTGTTAATATTTTCAAATGTTACTTCTATAACTTTATCTGCTTTTTCTGTTTTATCATATATAACAGTTCCAGTTATAACTGTTCCATCTGCATATTTTTCTAGTAAGTTGCAGGCTCTTTCTATAGCCATATATGTCCTATTAGGATCTAAACCTTTTTCAAATCTTAAACTTGCTTCACTTCTTAATATTTTTTTAGATGTTGCTCTAACTTTAATAGGATCAAAAATTGCTGATTCTATAATTACATTTTTGGTTGTATTTTCTATTTCAGTATCTAGTCCTCCCATAACTCCTGCCAATCCTATTGCTCTTTCTCCATCTGAAATAACTATATCTTCATCTGTTAATTGTCTTTCTATATTATCTAATGTTGTTAATTTTTCTCCTTGTTTTGCCATTCTTACCTCTAGGCAACCTTTTAGACTATCACTATCATAGAAATGTAATGGCTGTCCAGTCTCTAACATTACATAGTTACTTATATCTACAACATTATTTATTGGTCTTATTCCTGATGCTATAAGTCTATTTTTTATAAATTCAGGACTTTCTTTAATTGTGACGTTTTCTACTCTCTTTGCTAAGAATATCCCACAGTTATCAGTGTGAATATTAACTTTGAATGATTTGTTTATATCTTCTCCATTTTCTTTATGTGATAAATCAATATCTTTTACTTTTTTATCATATATTGCTCCTATTTCATACGCCATACCTAATATACTTAATAGGTCTCCTCTATTGGCTGTTAATTCAAAATCTATAACTTCATCATCCATACCCATAAATCTTATAGGATCTCCACCTACTGGTGCATCTGCTGATAATTCATGTATTCCATCTTTATCTTTTGCCGTTAGGAATTTACTTTCTAAACCAAGTTCTTCCATTGAGCACAACATGCCTTCTGAATCTATACCACGTATTGTTCCTTTTTTTATAACTTTGTGTCCTGGAAGTTCTGCCCCTACTTGTGATACTACTACTTTTAATCCTTTTCTCACATTTGGTGCACCACAAACTATATTTAATATTTCTTTTCCAATATCTACTTTACAAACATGTAGATGATCTGAATCTGGGTGTTCAGTACATTCTAATACTTCCCCTATTATAAGATTTGTTGCATTTATAAGCTTTCCTGCTTCTTCATATTCATTTCCAATTCTAGTCATATCTTCTGCTAGAGTTTTTACATCTACATCAATATCTATATAATCTTTTACAAAATTAGTACTTAATTTCATTTTCTTCATCCTTTCTATCAAATTGTTTTAGGAATCTCACATCATTTGTATACAGTAAACGTATATCTGTTATACCATACTTAAACATTGCTAATCTATCTAATCCTGTTCCAAATGCAAATCCACTGTACTTTTCTGGATCATATCCATTCATCTTCAAAACATTAGGATGTACTATTCCTGCTCCTAATATTTCAATCCACCCTGTTTGCTTACATAAGTTACATCCTTTTCCTCCGCATTTAAAACAACTTACATCTACTTCATATGATGGTTCTGTAAATGGGAAATAACTTGGTCTAAATCTTAGTTTTAAATTATCTCCAAGCATTTTCCTTACAAATATTTCTAGAGTTCCTTTTAAATCTGCTAATGAAATATTTTTGTCAATTACTAAGCCTTCAATTTGTCCAAATTGATGTGAGTGTGTTGCATCATCATCTCTTCTATATGTTTTTCCAGGACATACTATTCTTATTGGTGTTTTTTCTTTATTTGCCATCATTGCTCTTGCCTGTACCGCTGATGTCTGTGTTCTTAATAAATATTCACTTGTTATATAAAAACTATCTTGCATATCTCTTGCTGGATGTCCCTTTGGAAGATTTAATCTCTCAAAACAATATTCATCTGTTTCCAATTCTGGTCCAGATACTACATCATATCCCATTGAAACAAATAAATCTTCTAGCTCTTCTATTATTCTGTTTACTGGATGCTTACTTCCTCTTTTTACTTTTTTCCCTGGTAATGTTACATCAATAACTTCAGATTTTAACTTTTCGTTTAATTGTTCTTGTTCTAGTTGCTCTGCCTTTTCTTGGATTAGTTTTTCTATTTCTTCTTTTACTTCATTTACTAAACTACCAATTACTGGCCTTTCTTCTTCGGATAATGCTCCCATACCTCTTAGTATTATAGTAAGCTCACCTTTTTTACCTAAATATTTAACTCTTATGTCATTTAATTCTTTTAAGCTTTTGCATCTTTCAATCTCTTTAGTTGAATTTTCCTTTGCTTTATTAATTTGATCTTTCATTATTTTCCTCCCTTTCATCTTATTTTTAATTTAAATTCAAAAAAGTCCATTTCGCCTACTTTTATAGGACGAAATGGACTGACTTTCGTGGTACCACCTAATTTCATTAATTCTCATTAATCTCATTATTGCTATAACGTTGCAACCGTTATTTTCTACTTTATTCAAAAATAAACCCAAAAAGTGAAATTTCTATAATTTACATTTAATAAGCTCTCAGCTTTGCTTATCTCTCTTTAAAATGTTTCTAAATTATATACTTTGCTTTTCCATTGGCTTGATATTGTTTGTGATTATATCACATTCATATA
>CALXZQ010000074.1 GCA_944393275.1 uncultured Clostridia bacterium | reverse complement strand
CTTTATATTCTAAATCACCTATTTCTATTTTATTATAAATATTATTTTCAGCATTATACACAACAAATCTAATAAAGCAATTCTCTCCATTCTTACTCTTTTCTATAAAGTCATATATATCATTTTCATTACTAGAAATAATTTTATTGTTCTCTGTAACTACAAACCCATCAGCAATTGCTTGTTCTTTAGTATAATCTGAAGGTATATCCTCAATCGCAATGTTAACAAATTCTGATTTATCATATTTTCTTACTAATTTTATGTTTTCTCTATATTGTTCATTTGGCACTAATAACTCATGTACATTTTGCTCTCCTTTTGTAAAGCTAGACATAAAATTAATATATAATGTATCATTATCTGTTTCTAAAGATTCAACATTTATTTCCGCTCCACATATTATTACTACAAAATTATTATTAAAATCTTCTTCTGTGAATTCTTCTAAATTACCAATTTTTTCTTTATATTTTATATATTCTTCATATGTTTTAATACTTGCATAATATATGTGTTGTTCCTCCGCGCTATTTTTCATATTTTCATCTACCCATTCTTGAGAGATAAGGCTATTATTAAAATTGATGTAAGCAGTTTTATTTTTAAAGTTATTGTATATAACTATTCCAGCATATACTACACCTATTGTAGTTAAAACAGTTATTATAAACATTGCAACTGCCTTTAAAAATCTATTTTCATTAGTTTCTTCTCTATAAACTCTTTTCTCAAAGAAATCATCCTGTATTTTTCCTGAACAATAATCATCATATTTGTTCCATACAGCATTAATATAACTTGTATCACTTAACATATAAATTCCTCCCTTTCCAAATTCTTCTTAAGAGCTGCTCTTGCTCTATGTAATAACACTTTTACTTGTGGCATACTTTTATTCATTATTTTACATATATCTTTATAACTAAAATCTTGAAAATCTTTTAAGTATATTACTGTTCTGTATTCTTCTTTTAATTTAGAAATTGCTTTTTCTACTTGTTTTATATTTTCTTTGTTTATCAATGTATTCTCTATTTTAGAGTTTTCGTCTACATCTTCGATATTTTCTAAATCTATTTCTTCTATACTTATTTCTCGCTTTCTTTTATTTATGTAATTTATCGCTCTACACATTGCAATTCTAAATAAATATGTCTTCAGACTATATTTAAAATCATATTCTACTCTATTTTTTAGAACATAAACAAATACATCTTGTGATAAATCTTCTGCAGTATCTTCGTCTTTGACATAGCTTTGTATAAATTTGATTAGACTATCTTTATATTTCAATACTATAATATTAAAAGAAGAATCGTTTCCATTCAGAAATTCCTTATATAATCTTTGATCTTCTTCCAATTCTATATCACCTTCCTTTTTTAATATATTTATTAAGTTTTATTCGCATATAAAAAAGGATAACATAAAAATTATCCTTTTCCTATATTTTTTAACTATTTTAACCAAAATGTTTTATACGCTCTATATGCTGAATAAATATCATATTTACTTGTAACTTCATAAGGAGCATGCATTGATAGTACTGGTACACCACAATCTATTACATCTGCACCTTTATTTGCAATTATATACGCAATAGTACCTCCACCTCCAATATCTACTTTTCCTAATTCTGCCACTTGATATTTTATGTTATTTTCTTCTAACATATTTCTTACCCAAGCAACATATTCTGCATTTGCATCAGAAGCTCCTGATTTTCCTCTTGCTCCTGTATATTTATTTAAGCTTATTCCTTTACCTAAAAATCCTGCATTATATTTATCTGATACATAAGCATATAATGGGTCATATCCTGCATCTACATCTGATGATAACATTTTAGAGAAACAAAATACTCTATCTAGTAAATTAGGTTTATTTATTCCTAATTTATTCAATATCTCAGATACAAAAAAGTCAAATGCATGCGATTCCATTCCAGTATTTCCCATGCTTCCTATTTCTTCTTTATCTGATAATATACATATAGCTGTATTATTAGGATTATCTATTTCCATTAGTGCCTTTAAAGATGTATATGCACATACCTTATCATCTTGCCCATATGCTGCCACCATACTACAGTCAAACCCTAAACTTCTTGCCTTGAATTGTGGTACAATTTCTAGTTCTGAACTCATTAGATCCGCTTCTACTATTCCATATTTTTGATTTAATATATTTAAAATATTTAGTTTTACTTTTTCAGATATTTTCTCTTCTGTTTCAAAAGGTATACTTCCTACTAATATATTTAAGTCTTCTCCATTTACTCCTTCAGATAATTTCTTTTTCATTTGCTCATCTGCCAAATGTGGTAATAGGTCTGTAATTGTAAATATTGGATCATTCTCATTTTCACCAATATTAATAGTTATCTTTTCTCCATTTGCTTTTACTAAAACTCCATGTATACTAAGAGGTATGGTTGTCCATTGATACTTCTTTATTCCACCATAATAATGTGTTTTCATAAATGCAAATCCTGTATCTTCATATAATGGATTTGGCTTTAAATCTAGTCTTGGAGAATCAACATGTGAACCTATTATATGAACTCCTTTATCTGCTATATTTTCTTTTCCTATTACTGCTAAATATAGGCTTTTCTCTCTATTTACAAAATATACTTTGTCTCCTGGATTTAATGATGCATACTCCATTAAATCCTTAAATCCATTTTCTCTTGCTAGCTTTATTGCTTCTGCAACAAATTCTCTTTCTGTTTTAGCTTTATTTAAAAAGCTCATATATCCTTTTGAGAATTCCATAATGTCATTTATACAATCATCTTTCAAATTTTCCCATCCTATTTGTTTTTCATTAAATAATTTTTTCTTTAAATTGTCTGCTATACCTTCCATATTTTCCTCCTTAGTTTAATTTCTTTTAGTATATCACTTTCATTAATTATTTTATATACTTTTATCTTATTTTTTTAACATTTCTTCAATAGCTTTAGTATAAATATCTTTTACATATTTTTTTCCTTCAGGATGTTTTTCCATAAATTTTTTCATAAAAACTACTGAATTTATCTCCAATAAATATAAATCGCCTTCTATGGTTTCTATTACATCAATACTAGCAAAATTTATATTTATTGCTTTTGCAGCATTTTTAACTATAGCTTGAATTTTTTTTCTTTTTTTATTATCCTCTAAGATTTCTGGAATTGCTCCTCCATTTAAATTGTGTTTCCAAAATATATTTATCTTTTCATTCTTCTCTGGTATATATTCTAGGTTTACTTCTTTTATATTTTCTTCTCTAATATCTTTTATAGTCAACTTCATTTCTTTCATTAATAAATCTTCTATATTAGATTTTCCATCCCCTATTAAATATGGTATGTTTTTTCCATAAGTAATTAGACATTCTCCATTTAAATATATTGTTCTGTATTCATTTTTTATATTATAAAATGGATTTAAAACTACGGCATTATCTTCTTTAAAGATTTTGTTTATTATTGATTTTATTTTGTCTTCTTTATCGCAAAAATATACATTTATTCCTTCCTTCCCTTTATTGGGTTTTAAAACCATTTTGTTTTTATTTTTATGGAAATATTCTTTAGAAGCTTTTAGATTTTCTTCAGTACATTTTCCTCCTTTTAATTGTTCAGAAAATATTATTTTATGTTCTATTATTGGTATATTTTTGCTTTTTAAAATTTCATATGTTGCGTACTTATCTCTTGCAATTGCTGTAGAGGAATGCGTATTTAAATTAAATTTATACCCTATTATATAAAATTCCTTTTGTTCTTTTTGCAGTCTTAAAATATATTCAAAAGACATAGTATCCACTTTAATATTTTTTTCTTTGCAGATTTCTTTTATAAGCTTATTAAACTCTTTTGCATACATCTTGTTTATGTCCTCCTATTGTAATAGTTGCTTAATTTCCTCATCATCTTTTAATTCTTTTGTAATAAAGCTATATGCTCTTTTGTCTTGTTTTATAGCTTCCATCGCTATTTCCTTTTGTCCTCTTATTCTTTTACTTGCATACTTTAAAATTATCCCTTTATTTTTTACTGCTTCTAGCACTATTTGTTCATTATCTCTTAATTTTTCACTTGCATAGTATAATGCTTGTCCGTCTTTTTTTACTCCTGCTAAGACTATATCTTTATCATCTCTTAATTCTTCACTTGAATAGCATATTACCCAACCTACTTTGCTTACAGCTTCTAATACTATTTCTTTATCACCTTTTAATTTATCACCTGCAAATTCTAATGCACCGTCCATCTGAATTTATAGCCGTTCTAACAACATCTTTATCATTTTTTAGTTCTTCACTTGCATAATCAAGTAATTCTGGATTTGTTTTTAATTTTTCTAAAAAATATTCTTTATTATTTGAATTTTGTATTGCTTCCTCTATATCCATACTTCTCACCTTTAGTAAAATTATATTCTATAGTTTATTTTATTTCAAGTTTTATTTTTTTCTTTAAATATTTTTTATTTATGTTATAATAGTCTTACTTAAAAGGAGGTATTTAAAATGACACCACATAATGAAGCAAATTTAGGTGATTTTGCAAAAACAGTGATAATGCCAGGCGATCCGCTTCGTGCAAAATATATAGCAGAAACTTTTTTTACTGACTATAGATTAGTAAATCAAATACGTGGAATGTATGCCTATACTGGAAAGTATAAAGGAAAAGAAATTTCAGTTATGGCTCATGGAATGGGTATGCCAAGTGCTGGAATATATACTTATGAATTATTTAAATTTTACGATGTTGAAAACATCATTCGTATTGGTTCTTGTGGAGCACATTCTCCAGATTTAAATCTTTTTGATGTTATATTATCTCAAAAAGTATATACTGAAAGTAATTATGCATTAACGGCTAATAACGAAGATTGTCATATTATGGAAGCTTCTTCTGAATTAAACAATGTTATATCAGAAACAGCTAAAGAACTAAATTACAAATTAGTAATTGGTAACACTACATCTACTGACTTTTTTGATGTATATATGAACGATCAACAAAAATTTCTAGATAGGATTCCTAAAACATTAAATGTAATTTCTGCTGAAATGGAGGCATTTGCTATTTTCTATAATGCTAAACTATTAGGTAAAAATGCTGCTTGTTTAATGTCTGTTGTTGATTCTCCTTTTAGAGATGAGATTGTAAGTCCTGAGGATAGACAATTAAAGTTAGATAATATGATAAAAATAGCCTTAGAATCAGCAATAAAAATTTAGATAATTTTAT
>CALXZQ010000073.1 GCA_944393275.1 uncultured Clostridia bacterium | reverse complement strand
AGAAGTTATTTATAATTAAATAACTTCTTTAATATTATTATAGACCGAAGCTAACTCCTAAGGCACTATTGACCTTATTTATTACATCATCATTATCTATATGACCTATTCTTTCTTTTAATCTACTTTTATCTATTGTTCTTATTTGTTCTGTTAGAATAATAGAATCTGCTTTTAACCCACAATCTTTCCCATCTATTTCTATATGTGTGGGTAATTTATTTTTTGTCTTTTGTGATGTAATTGCTGCCGCTATTACAGTTGGACTATATTTATTTCCCATATCATTCTGTATAATTAGCACTGGTCTTATTCCGCCTTGTTCTGAGCCTATTACTGGACTTAAGTCTGCATAATACATATCTCCTCTTTTTATTGTCATTTTCTTCACTCCCACTAACTATCGATTAATGTTTTAAATATTAGTTCAAGATAAAGAAAATAGTTTTGGCTAGACTATTATTTAATTTTTACTATTTATATTTATCTCATTATATAATATGTAAATTCTTATTTTTTGGTTAATATCTTGTACTTCTAATTTTAGTGGTTTACAGGTCTTTTTATCTATATATAATTTTTTATACATTGAATATTTATTATTATCACTTAATTTTAGAGACATTTCGATAACATCATCTTTTTCTTCTATTTTTTTATTCTCGGACTTTTTATAGTCTTCTAGAAAAGTTTCTAATAATAAATGATTTTCTGTTAATTCTTTATAATCTTCATATATTTTAGTTAAACCTATTTTAGAATACTCAATCTTAAGTATATCTCCTTCAAAAGTAGTTGTAAGCCCTTGTATGTTTTCCGGTTCTTCTACTATTTGTCTTGATAAATTGTTATCTTTCGAATATTCTTGTTTTAGTATATATTTATTAGTATTTTTATTGCTTTCAATTGTTACATCAGCAGTTATATTATATGAACTAATATTTAAAATATATTCTGCTATTTCATTAGATGTTTTATTACTTTTATTATTCCCACTATTTTCAGATTTATAATTAATTTTAAATAAAATTAAAATCAAAATTAAAATTATGATTATTGAAATTATAATTATTCTATTTTTATTTTGATTTTTTTGATACTTAAGTTTTTTTAGTTTAATATTATTCATAACCAAAATCCCCTTTTCTATAAAATAAAAAAGAATAGATTATATTAATCTATTCTTTAAATTTATATGCTTATTAAATTAAAGTATTCCGTTAATGCTTCCTGTAGTTCAGGCTCTGTTTCTATTTGATTTATTTTATCTCTCATTCTGCTAGAGTCTTTTAAATTTTTTAGATACCAGCTAATATGTTTTCTCATTTCTCTTATTGCTACTAATTCGCCCTTTTCTTCTATCTCCATTTTTAAATGTTTTTTTATAACTTCATGTTTTTCTTTTAAAGATATTTCTTTTGGTTTTTCTCCTGTTTCTAAAAAATATATAATTTGTTCAAAAATCCATGGATTTCCAAGTGCTCCCCTTCCGCACATTATTCCATCTACTCCTGTATATTCAAACATTTTCTTTGCTGTTTGTCCGTCTACTACATCTCCATTTCCAATAACAGGTATATTTACTGCTTGTTTTACTTGTTTTATTATTTCTAAATCTGCTGTTCCAGTATAAAATTCTTGTCTTGTTCTTCCATGAATCGTTATTGCTGATGCTCCTGCTTTTTCTATGAGCTTTGCTGCCTCTACTGCTACTATATTGTTTTCGTCCCAACCCTTCCTTATTTTTACAGTTACAGGTTTGTCCGTATTTTTTACTACATTTTCTACTATATTATATGCTAAGTCTAAGTTCAATAATAATTTACTTCCGTCACCATTTTTTACAACTTTTGGAGCAGGACACCCCATATTAATATCTATAATATCTGCTATATTATTTACATATTTGGTAGCACATATCATTGCTTCTATGTCACTTCCAAATATTTGAACACTTATTGGTTTTTGTTCATCTTCTATATTAAGTAATTTTTTTGTTTTTTCGTCTCCATAAAATATCGCCTTGCTACTTGCCATTTCGGTAGTAGCTAAGGCTGCACCATGTTCTTTACAAATAATTCTAAAGGTTCTATCTGTTATACCTGCCATTGGAGCCAATAAAATATTATTTTTTAATTCTACATTTCCTATTTTTAATGGTTTTATATACATTGTTTTATCCTTTTCTTTTATTCAACAAAAATCGCTTTTTGTCTTCTTCCACTTATATTAATAAGGATTCCTATTAAAATAAAGTTTGTAAATAAAGAACTTCCCCCATAACTTATAAATGGAAGTGGTACACCAGTAATTGGTAATAATCCCATCGTCATTCCTATATTTTGCACTGTATGGAATATGAAGATTCCTGCAATTCCCATGGCTATGTAAGAACCCAGATCGTCCTTGGCCGTTTTTGAAATATATATTGCTTTTGTAATCAGAACTATATTTAAAATTATCACGGTTGCACTAATTATAAATCCCATTTCTTCTCCAATTACAGAGAATATAAAGTCTGTAGTTTTAGGATATAGAAAACCTAATTGAGTTTGATTTCCCTTAAGTATGCCCATTCCAGTAAGTCCTCCGGCACCAATAGCCAATTTTGACTGTATTACATTATATCCGGCACCTCTTGGATCTGAATCGGGATTTAAAAATACATTTATTCTTGTCTTAGCATGTTCAGGTAATACAAAATTATATACTACAGGAACTGCAATAGCAATAATTATCACACATCCAATTATATATCTCTTATCTATTCCAGCTACAAAAATCATTAAGACAGTGGCTACAATATATGCTGCTGCCGTTCCATAATCTGGTTGTTTTATTATTAATAATAAAGGAACTGCTGTGACACAAAGTATCGATAATAGTTTTAATGGTTTGTTTATTTCATTTCTACCTTTTGATTTGATTTTGCAAATTAATAATGCTAATGTCAGTATTGTAAATATCTTCTCAAATTCCGCTGGTTGTAGGTTAAATACTTTAAGATCAAACCAGCTAGTAGCACCATTTATCGGTTCTGTAAATAATACAGCTATTAACAATATTATAAAAATTCCGATAAAAGATTGGAGATATTTTAGCAATTGTTTCATAGTCTATGAAAATTATAACAAATATTGCAAGTATACTTATCACAAACCATATTACTTGTCTTTGCAAACTATCATAACCTGACTCTTGTGTAGCTGAAAATAAAGCAACCATTCCAATGGCACATAATATGACACTGCATATAAGTATACCCCAGTCCATATTTTTAAAAATATTTTTTTTCATCATTTAACCTCTGTATGTTATTTTATAAACATCCCCTTGTTTTAGCTTTCAGAGTTTACTGTTTCTTCTTTCTTTTCTTTTTGTTCTTTTGGTTCTTCTTTCTCTTTATTATTATCTTTTTCTTCTTGAGATTTATTATTTTCTTCTTTATTATTTACTTTTTCATTACCTTCTTTAGGGGTTTCTTTTGTTTCATCTTCTTCAGAATCATTTTTTGTTTCTTTTCTTTCTTCTTCTTTATTTTCTACTGTTTCTTTTTTATCTTCAGATTCTACTTTGTTTCCTTTTATCTCTGCTTTTTTATCATTTTTTATACTAATTATTGGAATATTTGCATACAAAGCCGGAGCTCCATTTGTTCCATCTTCATTTGTCTTATTAGTTAATCTTACATCTATTGCATTTTCATCAACATCTATATATTTTTTAATTACTTCTATTATTTCTTGTTTCATTAATTCAAGAAAATCTGCTGATACATTAGCTCTATCTTGCATCAAAACCAAATGTAATCTTTCCTTTGCTGCATCTTTAGAGCTCATTTCTTGTTCTTCTGCTTTCTTAAATTTTTTAAAAAACTTTGCAATGCCTTCAAACATTTTTTTTCCTCCAAATACTTTGTATTATTTTATTTTGAATAATCTTTTCACTCTAGCTAATAATCCCTTTTCTCTACCAGGTATTGTTACTTCTATGTTCTCCCCAAGAATTCTTTTTGCGATTTCCATATATGCCTTTCCTGATGGAGCCTTTCTGTTTGATATTACGGGTTCTCCTTTATTTGTTTGTGTAATAATATATTCATCATCTGGTACAACCCCAATTAAATCTATTGATAATAGATCAACTATATCTTCAACATCCATCATTTTTCCTTTTTTTACCATCTCTGGTCTTAATTTATTAACTACTAACTGTGGATTTTTAATTTGAGAAGATTCTAATAGACCTATTATTCTATCTGCATCTCTAATAGCTGAAATTTCTGCCATAGTAACTACTATAGCTCTGTCAGCTCCGGCTACAGCATTTTTAAATCCTTGCTCTATTCCAGCAGGACAGTCTATTAATACATAGTCAAATTCTTCTTTTAAATCTTTTATTAATTCTATCATTTGTTCTTCTGTTATAGCACTTTTATCTCTTGTTTGGGCAGCTGGTAATAAGAAAAGTTCTTGAAATCTTTTATCTTTTATTAAAGCTTGTCTTAATTTACACTTTTTTTCAACAACATCTACTATATCGTAAACGATTCTGTTTTCTAATCCCATTACAACGTCTAAATTACGTAATCCAATATCAGTATCTACTAAAGCTACTTTTTTACCTTCTAATGCTAAAGCAGATCCTAGGTTTGCAGTTGTTGTAGTTTTTCCTACTCCCCCTTTACCTGATGTTATAACTATGACTTCTCCCATAACTTTTATTCCTCCTTGAAGTTATTTCTAGAATAACTCTGTTTAAACATAAAATTTGACACCAATATAATATATGATATAGACTAAAAAGTCAATGATTATATCGACTTTATTACAAAAAATTTACAAATTTATTACAAGTCTTTTTTTGTCAACACTTATTTATTCTGTCTTATGTTACTCCCTTGACATTGCCATAATTTAAGAATATACTCTATTTGTAAAATTGCAATCTTTTTGATTGACATTAATTTAAGGAGGTAGTCTAGAAAATGGAAAACATGATAGAGATTAGATGGCACGGTAGAGGTGGGCAAGGTGCTAAAACAGCTTCTCTTTTACTTGCTGATGCAGCTTTTAATACAGGAAAATACATTCAAGGTTTCCCAGAATATGGACCTGAGAGAATGGGTGCTCCAATTACTGCATATAATCGTATAAGTTCATCACCTATTACTATTCATACAAATATTTATGAACCTGATTACGTAGTTGTTGTTGATGACACATTATTAGAGTCCGTAGCTGTTACAGCTGGTTTAAAGAAAGATGGCGCTATAGTTATTAACACAACAAAAGATATAAACTACTTAAAAAAAGTCTTAGATGGATATGAAGGTGGTATTTATACAATAGACGCTAGAAAAGTTTCAATAGATACTTTAGGTAAATATTTCCCAAATACTCCTATGCTTGCAGCAATTGTTAAAGTAAGTGGTATTATGGAAGAAAAAGAATTTTTAGAAGATATGAAAGGTTCTTTTAA
>CALXZQ010000072.1 GCA_944393275.1 uncultured Clostridia bacterium | reverse complement strand
AAGAAGAAAAACAAGAAGAAAAACAAGAAGAAAATAAGGAAAACTAAGAGAAACTCTAATTGTTATATAATTAAAACGGGAAATGTGCAATATATGTGTATTGCACATTTTTTATATTTATGATAAAACAAATAAGTTAAACAACATTTCAATTAATTATATGACCTTTAATAAGGAGGTATAACATGCATAAAATATTAGGCAAAAAAGGATTTTATATTCGGATAGAAAGTTCGAGTATAGGAGTAACTGGGAGTTGCAATTATTTGGTGTTCCATCTACCAAATGGAAAAGAAACCAGAATCTTAATTGATTGTGGTATGTTCTTAGAAAATGAAGAAACTGAACTAAACAGAGAGTTTTCATTTGATTGCAAAAAACTTCTGGCGGTATTTATAACACATGAGCATTCAGATCACTGTGCAAGAATTCCTTGCTTGTATGCTAACGGATTTACAGGAAAAATATATGCCTCAGAGTACGCAAGCCAAAAAATTAAAACTGATGCAATAAAAAACTATTATTCCATGCGCAGAACATTTGAACCACAATTGTATTCTGAAGAGGATGCAACCTCAACAATAAGAAATACTTTTTCACTACAAATTGGTGTTGAGTTCCAACTAAATGATAATATTTTTGTTACTCCATTGGAAAATGCTCATACAAAGGGTGCAGTAATGTATCTGATTCGTTTTGAGTATAAAGATAATGTGATTAGAGTTCTGTTTACAGGAGACTATAAGCGGACTAATATTGCAAAAAAATCTTATTTTCCAATGATAGGAGAGAAATATAATGAAACAATTACAATAATAACCGAGGCCACTCATGGAGCTCAAAAAGAACCCAAAAAGATATTTCAATCCGAAGTTATAAAAGCCATTTTAGAAGGAAAATCAGTAGTAATAATTGCAAATGGAGAAACACGGTATGAGACTGTTTCAAATGAATTAAAGCAGATGAAAGATACCGGTAAGATTCCAAGCAGTATACCGATTTTTCTGCAGGTTAAAAAGAACTTCAACCTGGAAAATCTGAATTCAAGCGTTCTTCCATCCAATACAAGAATTGTAAAAACTACTGAGGAAAAGCAAACAGCATTATATGAAAGAAACCCAAAGATTATAATTTCAACAAATCGTGGATATACAGACTCTTTGCTAAAATCAACCATAGAGAATCCTAGGTATTTAATTTTTTATACAAATTATGTATCAAAGGGAAGCAGGGGAGATAAACTTTTAAGAACTCCTACTTGTAGTACTATAGAAATGGGAAGACAATTATATACAAAGAAGGCAGAGGTCAAGAAAACCGAGGAATACTCAGACCACGACTTTTGGGAAGGATTAGCTAATCTGCTTCATGGGTTTAGAAATATAAATGCTATTTTTCTTGAACACGGAGATGCGGAAAGCAAAGAAAAGCTAAGACAAGAGCTTCTAAAAGAGCTCCCAAAACTTAAAGTCATAACACTAGAAAGAGGAAAAGCATACAGAATAACAGAAAATGGAGTGAGGTGTTCAAAATAATATTTGCAATATTTTATCTAAGGGGGGTGTATACCCTCCTTATTATTTAAATAAAAAGTAAAAAAATGTTGCAAAACCCAAAAATATATGATAGACTATATAACAGTTAATAATTGTTTATTTAAGATTAAAAAAAAACCGCTTTTGTCGGAAAATTTTTTAATCTTTTTTTATTTTTTGAGGGGAGGAAGTTATGAATACAAAGTATATTTTTGTTACAGGTGGAGTTGTATCTGGACTAGGAAAAGGAATAACGGCAGCATCATTAGGGAGGCTACTAAAAAATAGAGGTTATAAAGTAACAATACAAAAATTTGATCCATATATTAATGTAGATCCAGGGACAATGAGTCCTTATGAGCATGGAGAAGTTTTTGTAACAGATGATGGTGCAGAAACAGATTTAGATTTAGGACATTACGAAAGATTTATAGATGAAAATTTAACAAAAAATTCAAGTGTAACAATGGGAAAAATCTATTCAAATGTAATAAGCAAGGAAAGAAGAGGAGATTATTTAGGAAAAACTGTACAGGTAATTCCTCATATAACTAATGAAATAAAGGAAAAAATATATAGTTTTGAAAATACTGATACAGATATCGTAATAACAGAAGTAGGTGGAACAGTTGGAGATATAGAAGGATTATCTATAATAGAAGCTATTAGACAGGTAGGTCTAGAAAAAAATAAAGAAGATGTAGCATATATTCATGTAACATTAATACCATATATATTTGGCTCAAATGAGATAAAATCAAAACCTACACAACATTCTGTAAAAGAATTACAATCATTCGGTATCAAACCAGATATATTAGTATGTAGAACAGAATATGATATACCAGATTCAATAAGAGAAAAATTAGCATTATTCTGTAATGTAAGGAAAACAGCTGTAATACAAAATAAAACAGCAAGATGCCTATATGATGTACCACTAATGCTAGAGAAGGAAGGATTAGCAAGAGAAATATGTAATATTTTAAAATTAGATAAATATCTTCCAAATAATACAGAATGGGAAAATATGATTAACAACATATTAAATATTGATAGCAATAAAAAAATAAAAGTTGCAATAGTTGGAAAATATGTTCAATTAGAGGACTCATATATTTCAGTAATAGAAAGCATAACACATGCAGGTTATGCAAATGGAGTAAATGCAGAAGTAAAATTAATAGATTCAGAAACAATAACAGATGAGAATGTTAGTACAAAGTTAAAAGATATAGATGGCGTAATTGTACCAGGAGGCTTTGGAAATAGAGGAATTGAAGGAAAAATAACAACTATTAAGTATGTAAGAGAAAATAATATTCCATTTTTAGGTATTTGTTTGGGAATGCAAATGGCTGTAGTTGAGTTTGCAAGAAATGTTTTAGGAATAAAAGACGCAAATTCAGAAGAGTTTGATAAAGATGGAAAAAATTCCGTTATTCATATAATGGATGATCAAAAAGGAATAGATAAAAAGGGCGGAACAATGAGATTGGGAGCATATCCATGTATTATAAAAGAAGATACATTAGCTAAAAAAATATATGGAGAAGAAAAAATTTCAGAGAGACATAGACATAGATTTGAATATAATAATGAATATAAGGAAAGATTAGAAGCAGCAGGTTTAATATGCTCTGGTACATCACCAGATGGAAAATTAGTAGAAATAGTAGAATATAAGAATCATCCATTTTTCATAGGAGGACAATTTCACCCAGAATTAAAATCAAGACCTAATAGACCTGCTCCATTATTTGTAGGATTAGTAAAAGCAATTTGTGATATTAAAAAGTTCTAAAATAATTAATAAATAATATAATAATAAAGAAGTACAGAGAAATACAAGTACTTCTTTTTATATTGTAAAATTCATTGTAAACTTTATGTGAAATATATGTGAATAATATTGACTTTTTATAAAAAAAGGTATAAATTATTAGCAGTTGAACACAAAGAGTGCTAAAAATATAATTTTAGGAGGTAAGATTATTATGATTAAACCATTAGCAGACAGAGTTTTAATAAAAATGATAGAAGGTGAAGAAACAACTAAAAGCGGAATTATTTTATCAAGTGGAGCAAAAGAAAAACCACAAATAGCAGAAGTTTTAGCAGTCGGAGAAGGGCAAATTGTAGATGGAAAAAAAGAAGAAATGTATATAAAAGTAGGAGATAAAGTAATAGTTAGTAAATATGCTGGAACAGAAATTAAATACGAAGGAGAAGATTATATAATTTTAAAACAATCTGATATATTGGCAATAGTAGATTAATAAAAAATATTTAAGGAGGTAATTAAAATGGCAAAAGAAATAAAATATGGAGAAGAAGCTAGAAAAGCTTTACTAGAAGGAGTAAATAAACTAGCTGATACTGTAAAAGTTACTTTAGGACCAAAAGGAAGAAATGTTGTATTGGATAAAAGTTTTGGAGCACCACTAATTACAAATGATGGTGTGACAATTGCAAAAGAGATAGAATTAGAAGATGCATTTGAAAACATGGGAGCAAGATTAGTTAAAGAAGTTTCAACAAAAACAAATGATGTTGCAGGAGATGGAACAACTACAGCTACAGTATTAGCTCAAGCAATGATAAAAGAAGGAGTAAAAAATGTAGCCGCAGGTGGAGATCCAATGGCTATAAAGAGAGGAATAGATAAAGCTGTAAATGTAGCTGTAGATGAAATAAAGAAAATAAGCTCAACAATAAATGGAAAAGAGGATATAGCAAGAGTCGCAAGCATATCAGCAGCAAATGAGGAATATGGAAATTTAATAGCAGAAGCAATGGAAAAAGTATCAAAAGATGGAGTTATAACAATAGAAGAATCTAAAACATCAGAAACATATGTTGATGTAGTAGAAGGAATGCAATTTGATAAAGGATATATTTCACCATATATGGTAACAGATACAGAGAAAATGGAAGCAATTATAGATAATCCATATATATTGATAACAGACAAAAAAATTAGTAACATTCAAGAAATATTACCATTACTAGAAAATTTAATGCAACAATCTGGAAAATTAGTAATAATCTGTGATGATATAGAAAGCGAAGCATTATCTACTTTGATTTTAAATAAATTAAGAGGAGTATTAAATGTAGTAGCTGTAAAAGCACCTGGATATGGAGATAGAAGAAAAGAAATGCTACAAGATATAGCAATACTAACAGGAGGAGAAGTTATAACATCAGATTTAGGCTTAGAATTAAAAGATACAACAATTGAACAATTAGGTAGAGCAAAACAAATTAAAGTTCAAAAAGAAAATACAATTATAGTAGATGGACTAGGAGATAAAGAAAAAATAAAAGAAAGAGTAAATCAAATAAGATCACAAATTGAAGAAGAAAAAAGTGATTTCGATAAAGAAAAATTACAAGAAAGATTAGCTAAAATAGCAGGTGGAGTTGCAGTAATTCAAGTTGGAGCAGCAACAGAAACTGAAATGAAGGATAAGAAATTAAGAATAGAAGATGCTTTATCTGCAACAAAAGCAGCAATAGAAGAAGGAATTGTTGCAGGAGGAGGAACAGCATATATTAATATAATTCCAAAAGTTTCAGAAGCATTGGCAAATTTAAGTGATGACGAAAAATTAGGAGTAAAAATTGTCCTAAAAGCATTAGAAGAACCAATAAAACAAATAGTAACAAATGCAGGTTTAGAACCAGCAGTAATTATAGAAAAAGTTAAATCATCAGAACAAGGAATAGGATTCAATGCGGCAACAGAAGAATATGTTGATATGAAAAAGGCAGGAGTTGTGGATCCAACAAAGGTTACAAGAAGTGCACTTCAAAATGCAGCAAGTATTGCATCAATGGTACTTACAACAGAAAGTATTGTAACTGAAAAAAAAGAAGAAAAATGCAATTGTTCAAATAACCAAGCTCCAGATATGGGTGGAATGTATTAAAAAAAAAGAAGGTATTTATACCTTCTTTTTT
>CALXZQ010000071.1 GCA_944393275.1 uncultured Clostridia bacterium | reverse complement strand
ATTATGGTGATTTTCTATTATAAATTATTTAATTATATCTCCATTATCATCTAATAGGTTATCTTTTTCAACTTCAGCCTCATTAACTTCCGTGATTTCTTCTGATTTGCTATTATCTTCTGATGCAGAAGATTCTGGATTTTCTTCCTGGACTTCTTCAGAAGAAGTCTTTTCTTCAATTTGTTCTACTTTAGTATATTGAATCTCTTTTTCAGAATAAGAATCTTTTTTATTAATTAAACTTTCATAGTATATAACTAATGAAACCTGTACATAAGGTATTAACCAAATAAGACCTATACCCAAAGTGAATAAAGATAAGATCCACCAACCTATAAAAGATAAACTTAATAAGAAGAATTCTCCACGATGTCCTTCCATTAAGACCTCACTTTTTTCTACAGCTTCTTTAGCAGTCATTTCTGGATTATCTATGGCTATGTAATTAGATAAAGAGTAATACAATCCTTTCATTATTGCAAAAACCATCCAAGCAATTATAAGCGCATAAAAGACGATTGAAAATATGCAGCTAGATATTAAAAAAATCTCGTCATAATTAAATATAGCTGCTGCAACAGCTGATCCCATAGTACCTATAACAAAAACTATTATTAAAACAAAATATAGTATAATGTACACCAACATCTTCTTTAGTATATTGCCATACACAAACCAGGCTCTTTTAAAATTAGAAAAACCTATTTTAAAAGAATCTATACATTCCGTGTCTTTCCCTCTTTTAATCTGCATAAAACAAGCAGTTAAGCCAAAAGCAATAGGTGTAGAGATAGCAATTACTCCTGCATAGGCGGCAATATTAATAAGCGGAATAAAACTTAATAACCAATATACTAATCCAACACCAAACATTATTGCCATATAAACTAGAGTAAGAAGTACAGGGCTCTCCCATCTACCATTAAGAATCTTAAGTGTACTCTTTTTAATTTCAGTAATACTCATCATCATTAATCCCCCTTTAAATTATAATATTATGAATGAGTTTTATTAATGCGAATATTTTAAATTCTCTAAAATAATATTTAGAAGTATATATATTTATTATATTAAAAAAACACGATAAAATCAATTTGTTTAATACAAATATTTGAATTAATGGTCAAGTTATATTGCCAATATAAAAATAATATTATAAAATAAAGACCTAAAAGGAGAGGAAATATGGAATTAAAATTAAAAAACTATAAAGAAATATTGGAAAATACAATTAAAGAAAATGGAGAAAACATAGCATACAAATATAAAAAGGATAGAAATCCTAAAAGCTTAGAAATTGTAAAAAAAACATATAATGAGTTTGGTCAAGATATAAAAAGATTAGGTACAGCTTTACTATATTTAGGGTTAGAAGGAAAAAATATATCTGTTATTAGTGATAACAGATATGAATGGTGTGTTACATATTTAGCAGCTACTACATCAAATATGACAATAGTACCATTAGATAAAGCATTACCTGAAAATGAAATAGAATCATTAATATTAAGAAGTAAAGCAGAAGCTGTAGTCTTTGAAAAAAAATATGAAGAAATATTTTTAAGGATAAAAGCTAATAATGATACACATTTAAAATATCTAATATGTATGGACGATACAGAACATACAAAAGAGATAGCAACATTTGAACAAATATTAGAAAAAGGGCAACAGCTTATAGAAAACGGAGATAATAGTTATGATAAAATAGTAGTGCCTGAAGAAAAGATATCAATTATGTTATTTACATCAGGAACTACAAATGCACCTAAAGCGGTAATGTTAACACAAAAAAATATATGTTCAAATTTAGCCGCAATAAAAGAATATGTAAAAATAAATAATACAGATGTATTCTTATCATTCTTACCATTGCATCATACTTTTGAAAGTACAGCAACATTCTTATTCTCATTATATAATGGATCAACTGTAGCGTTTTGTGATGGATTAAAGCATATTTCTAGAAATCTTCAAGAATATAAAGTAACTGTTTTAATAACAGTGCCACTAATTCTAGAAAATATGTATAAAAGATTACTTAGAGCCTTAAATAATAATGGAAAAAAAGATATAGTAGAAAAGTTAGAGAGAATATCAAAAGAGAAAGAACCAGTTGATGAAACAATAAGAGATTTGATTTCAGATGAAGTATCTGCGCTACTAGGAAACAACCTAAGACTTGTAATATATGGAGCTGCTCCAATGAATAAGGATACTATACTAGGATATAAGAACCTAAAGATTGAATTAAGCCAAGCATATGGTCTAACAGAAACATCACCAATTGTATCTATTGAGTCAGATACAGATAAAAAAGTTGGATCAATAGGAAAACCACTATCTAACCTAGAAGTAAAAATAGCAAACGCAGATAAGGATGGAATAGGAGAAATAACTGTTAAAGGACCTAATGTTATGAAAGGTTATTTTAAGAATGAAGAGGCAACAAAGAAGGTTTTAACAGAAGAGGGCTGGTTTAGTACAGGAGATTATGGATATTTTGATGAAGACGGTTTCTTATTTATAACTGGAAGAAAAAATGATGTTATCGTTTTAAAAAATGGTAAAAATGTATATCCTCAAGAACTAGAATTTTTAATAAATAAAATATCTTATGTAGAGGAAAGTATAGTGTATTCTAGGGACAAAGATGAAACAGACACAATGTTATGTGCAAAAATAGTATATAATAAAGATTTAATAAAAGAATTTTTGGGAGATAAGAATGAAGAAGAATATCGACAAGAAGTATGGAAAAAGATAAAAGAAATAAATGAAACACTTCCAATTTATAAACATATAAAAGATATAACAATAACTACTGAACCATTAAATAGAACAACAACACAAAAAATAAAAAGATTTCAAGAAATAAAAAAAATGGAAAATAATGATTAATAAAAGACCTCCTTGGAAATAATATAAATATATTTCCAAGGAGGTCTTTTATGGATAGATATAAACCGAACAAATTAAAGGAAAAAATAAAAAAACTTTTAAAAAATGTACTAATATTAGTAGTTATAAGTTCTGTATCTATATGGATCTATAAAACATATACAGAAACTGAAGTAAATACGAAAATTATAGATAACAACACTGAAATATCGAGAACATCCGCAATAGAAGAAATAAATACAAAAAATACAGAAATAGAAAATTTATTAGAGCAAGTAAATAAAAGTGTAGTTGGAATATCGAGAATAAAAAATACTGGTACATCGATTTTTACTAAAGATTCAGCTGATCAGCTAGGTCTAGGAACCGGAATTATAGTCTCTGAGAATGGTTATATAGTAACGAATCAACATGTTTCAGGAGAAAAGTATAATACTTGTTATGTTACATTAGAAAATGGAAAAACATATAATGCATCTGTATTATGGTCTGATAATGATCTAGATTTAAGTATAATAAAAATTAATATGAAATCTTTACCATATGCTACATTAGGAGACTCAAATAATCTGAAAGTAGGACAAAATGTATATGCCATAGGAAATCCTATAGGATTTGAATTTCAAAGAACTGTAACATCTGGAATAATAAGTGGATTAGAAAGAACAATTAAATTTGAAGAAAATGGAAAAGAAGTTTATATGTCGGATTTAATTCAAACAGATGCAGTTATAAACCCAGGAAATAGTGGGGGACCATTAATAAATACAGCAGGTCAAGTAATTGGAATTAATTCTGTTAAAATAAATTCAGCAGAAGGTATAGGATTCGCTATTCCTATAAATATAATAAAACCTATTATAGATAAATATGTAAAAAGTGATACATTTGAGGAAGCAACAATGGGAATATTTGCATACGATAAAAAGGTAATACCATACATTGATAGCACTATAGACTTTGATTGTGGAATATATATAGAGCAAATAATTAAAAATAGTCCAGCAGATAAAGCAAAATTGGCAGTAGGTGATATAATAACTACAATAGATGGAATTGAGATAAATAAAATGAGTCAATTAAAAGAGTATATTTACACAAAAAAACCAGGGGATGAGGTAACATTAAATATTTTAAAAAATAAAAATAACAAAGAAGTAAAAATTAAATTAGTAAAAAAACAATAAAAAGAGGAAATTAAATTTTAAGATCCTCTTTTTTTATACTATTAAATAAAAATAATAAAATAAAGTAAAAAATAATAAATAAAATAATATTATAAACTAAAATAAATATAGAGTTTAAATTTATTTTAATAATATAGTAAAAAAATAAATTAATTATTATAATACTAAAAATAGGTTTAATTATCCAATTAATAAAATTAAAATTAAATTTATTAAATTTCATTAATTGAAGAATACTAAAAGAGCAATTAAATAATTCGCTAATAAATAAAACACATAAATATCCAAAAATCCCATAAATAGGAAGTAAAAAATAAATAAAAGAAATACTAATTAATAAATCAAAAATATTTGTAACCATTACTCCAACTTGCTTATCAATTCCTTTTAATATAGAATCAACAACATTATCTACATAAATAAGAATAATTAAAGGACAAAGTATTTTTATATATTTTGAAATAGAGATATTATTGTAAATAAATAAACTAAGCTCGTCAGAAAAACAAAAAAATATTCCAACAATACAGATTGAAAAAATAAAGGTAAATTTAAATACTTTAGAAGTTACATAGCTCATATTCTTATTTTCTTTTCGTGCATTATAATAAGAAAATTCAGGCACTAATAAACTACTAAAAGAAGTTATAAAAGTACTGGGGAATAAGATAATTGGCATAACCATTCCATTTATAATACCATATTGTGATAATGATTCAGTGCAGGATAAACCATACTTTTCTAACCTAAGAGGAATAATCATTTGTTTTAAAGTAGATAATCCAGACTTAATATAAGAGGTAAATGAAATTGGCATAGAAATCTTTAATATTCGCTTATGTATATTTTCAGTAGAAATAGATCTAGAAAAATATTTTTTGGAATCTATTTTATATAATAAAAATACTAAAATAAAAGAAAATATTTCTGATATACAAGTACCTAATACCAAAGATATGCATGCAAAATTCACACCATTAGGAAATACATAATTTAATAAATAATAAACTATAAAAATTCTAAAAAATTGTTCTGATATTTGAATAATAGACAATTTGCCTACTCTTTTTACAGCCGAAAAATATCCTGTTATGCATGCCGACAAGGCAACAAAAGGTAAAGATATAGCAATAACATAAAGTGAATGAGGCCCTATTAAATTGTGTAACCATATAGAAGAAATTAATGGAGAAAATGATATTAATAATATAGCTGCCAATAAACTAAAAAATAAACAAAAAAATAAGCACTTTTTTACAATATTAGTAACATTAGAAAATAGTCCAAGAGCAATTTCTTCAGATACAATTCTCATACATGCAAAGTTTATTCCAGACATAGCAAGAGTAGTGACAAAAATATTTATTGCCATTACTAATTGGTATACACCAACAGCCTCTGTTCCTATTTTATTAGAAATATATACATTAAAAAATATTCC
>CALXZQ010000070.1 GCA_944393275.1 uncultured Clostridia bacterium | reverse complement strand
CCTAGCATTATAAATCCATTATATATTTCAAGTTGTTTTAATATAGATGTTACTATTATAGAAATTCCCATTGCAAGTCCGATACCAATTAATATTATATTAATGATTTCATCTGCATTATTATCTTCTTTTTGTGTTTGGGCGTTTAACAATTCTTCTACTGTTGTTCCTAATATCTCTGCTAACTTTGAGATAGAATTAACATCTGGACATGATAGGTTTCTTTCCCATTTTGAAACAGCCTTATCTGTAACATTCATTTTTTCTGCTAAATCATTTTGCGTCATTCCTTGTTTTTTCCTTAATGTAGTAATCATTTCACCAATACTTTTGTTTGACATATCAATACCTCCTTAATTATTAATTCTATTTAACATCTTTAATTGAAAATTTAAAACCGACAGTTAGTTTAGTTATATAAACTAATAGTTTATATTATAATTTTCTTTAGAATTCTGCATCATCAGATGGATATAAACTTGTATATTTAATTTTTGCTTTTTCCATTCTCATTTAAAAAGTCGTCATATGACATAAACCAAGTTCCTATTTTTATTTCATCATATCCTTCTAATATATTGAAGTTTATTACTTTATATCCTAATCCTAAATATTCTTCTGTACCTCCATCTCTATATACTGCCGTTTTTATACAAAAAATGGGTGGTTCTTGTTGCTTTACCCTGTTATAATCTACTATAAAGAAAATAAGTTCCATAATAATTAATAACAATATAATAATTAATATTATTTTTAATCTTCTTGTCATCTTATTCTCCCTCTTTGTTTAATTCTTTCAATTCTTCTTCTGGACTTTCCCATGGATATACAGATACTAGATTATAATTAATTCCTAATTTTTTACACTCTTTTTCTTGGAGTTCTTTTGTTTCATTTGTGGTCATAGCCCAAGTAGTAAAACATACATTTTTCACACTATCTTTATATGTATAGTCTCTAGTAAGTGAAACATATATTATTTTTGTATTCTCTCCAAATTTATTTCTTATCATATCTACAGCAATATTAGCAGTTTTACCTGTAACATGATTTCCTTCTACTAATAAGATACATTCATTTTCCTTTATTATTTTGTTTTCTAGATAATCAAATCCGACTTTTGTTTCAATCTTGCCTATTTTATTGTTATATTTTAATTGAATTGGCAACATATCTATAACATTAAACATATGTGAAAGCATTATAGCTGGCACTCCGCCTCCTCTTAATATTGGTACTATATACCTAATCGTTAGTTCTTTTTCTTTTAAATAATTACTTACATCTTTATATATCTTATTTATAAATTTATTTATTCTATCCCAAGATATCATATCTAAATCTTTTTCAGTATAAATATATTTCATTTTTTACCTCCATAAAGTATTATTAATATTTTTCTATTTTAAATTTATTTCACACATATATATTCTGTTACATATATTATTCTAAAGAGGTGATTTAGTGAATTCTTGTGAATTTGTAACATTTATTTCTGGTTTAGCTTGTGCTATTGCTAAAGGTAGGTCTCAAGATGAGATAAATATTTTAGCTGCTATATTTACTCAATTAGGTGATACTTTAGCAACAATTTCAACTCTTGATTGTAGTGGGAAATAGATATTCTTCTATTATTTTTTGGACGAACTTTATTCTATATATTCCATATCCTATGATGCTACCAGCTAAATTTAATATTAAATCATCAACATCAAAAGCCCCTCTCTTTGTTAAAAGTTGTACAAGTTCCACTCCTATAAATAATATTAACATTATTATTATAAACTTTTTAATACTTATCTTATTCTTTAAATATATTGGCAAATATATTCCCATTGGAAGAAACATCAACAAATTTCCTAATATATTTTCTACAACTATATTGGTGTTAATTCTATTTTCCATTAAGGCAGTTATAAACTCTGTAATAGTTTTAAATGGTATAAGGTTCATTTGTACCTTCGCATACTCTATAAGTGACATATTATTAAATACTGCTCTAGTACCACCAAATAATATATAAATCAATGCTAGAACATAAATAGTAAAAGAAAAATGTAATAGACCTCTAAATATTTTACTCTTCATCTGTACCTCCATAGTTTTTAATTTAAAAATTTAATAACAATATAACATAAATATTTACTTTTGATAATAGAAATATAGAAATAAGCAAATGTATTTCTACAATTTGCTTATCTAAAATCTATTCATTATCTATTAGAAAAAGTTCTGCATATAAAAGTATATATGGATTTATGTTTGTATGTGTAGTTACTGTTTTTACACCTGGCATTTTCTCTACTTTTTCTTTTATTTCTTCTATCTTATCTAAATTTGCTCTTAATGCATATGAACTTGGAAATATGTTTTCTTTATCTTCTTCGTATCCATCTAAAAGATATGCATTATCTCCCATTTGTCTTTTTAAGTTTTCTAGGGCATCTTTACTTGAATTATACTCTATATATACATTATCAGCTGTTTCCAATACTGCATTCTTTACATCTTCTAGCTCTTTTTCTGTTACATTTTCATTAAAAAATATTTCCATTTCTTCTGCATAATCTCTATAATTTAAATACACTATTATATTAAGCACAACTATTATTGCTAACAATATTGATACTATGGTTATAATTACAGTTTTTTTATTTATTTTATGTTTTATTTTCTTTAAGTAATCTATTTCTTGAGTATCTTCTGTTTCTACTTTTTTATCTCCTTTTAACTCATTTAATAACATTTTACATTCGTCACATTCTACTAGATGCTTATCTACCAATTCTTTTGATGCATTTTTTAGTGTTCCATCTACATATCCAAATAACAAATCTTGTACTATTTCACATTCCTTTTTCATTTATTTTCCTCCTTTAATTTTTGTTTTCCTCGAAAGAAAGTAACTCTTGCCCAACTTGCTGTTTTTCCCAATATTTCTGCAATTTCTTCATATTCTAGATTTCCTAGAATTCTCAAGTACATAACATTTCTAGTATTTTCATCTAATGTTTGTATTTTTTTAAAGACATTCAGTCTATCCTCTTTTCCGCATAAATCATCTTCTATATTTATATCAAGTGCTACTTGTTCATTTAGATTTTCTAATGGTATCTCATCATATTTTTTAGATTGCTTTAATCTTTTATACCATATATATTTTGCAATTTGACATAGCCAAGTTGATATCTTACATTCGCCTTTAAACTTATTTATATCTTTTACCGCTACTAAAAAAGTATCTTGAACTATTTCTTCTGATATCTCTCTATCTCCTGTTAAACAGAATATGTATTTATATACTGTTTGTGCATAATTTATATATATATCTTCAATATTCTGCATAACTTTTCCTCCTTTCACTTTATTAGTATCCAAAAAAAATTTTTTGTTACAAGATTTTAAAAAAAGACACAAAATCGTGTCTATTTTTCTTCTTTTTTATCTAATATTGACTTTAGTCATTGAAGACCTATAATTGCTACTGCTTCTACAATAAAAATACATTTACGTATTTATTATTAAATCTTTAATCTTCTTCATCTTCATTCTCTGTTTCGACTTTCTTAGTTTTACAAGCTTTAACTAGTTCTATCTTTCTATTTACGTATTTTTCCACTTTAAATACAGCTTCTTCTGTTTCAACTTCAGGCATTTCTCCTTCTTCTGGAATTCTATCTATTTGATCTAATATAAATCCTGATAAAGTATCATAATCTCCTTCTGGTATTTCTATTTGCATAATTTTATTTACATCATACACTGGAGTTGTTCCTTCAAATCTAAATGTATTATCATCTATTTGCTCATATTCAAATTTAATTTCGTCGTATTCATCATAGATGTCTCCTACTATCTCTTCTAGAACGTCTTCCATAGTAACAATTCCTGCAGTTCCACCATATTCATCTAATACTATAGCCATTTGTGTTTTCTTTGCTTTCATTTCCTTAAATACTTCGTCTATCATTTTAGTTTCTAGTACAAATAGTGTATCTCTTACTAGTTTTCCTACTTTTGTATTAGCATTTTTATGCTCTTTTAAAATATCTTTTACAAATACTACTCCTTGTATATTATCGATTGTTTCATCATATACTGGAATTCTACTAAATTTATATCCTTCTTTTATTAATTGTTTATCTAATTCAGCAATTGTTGTATTTATATCTACAGCAAATACTTCTGTTCTATTAATCATTATCTCAGATACAGCTCTATCATTGAATTCAAATACATTGTTTATCATTTCTTTTTCAAGGCCCTTTATAGCCCCCTTTTCTTCTCCTGCATCCACCATCATTCTAATTTCTTCTTCTGTTACAGTTTCTTCTTCATGCTCACCTATTCCAAATAGTTTTGATACTATGTTTGTTACAAATGTTAAAAGTTTAACTGCAGGTGCTGTCACAATAGATATTATATTTATCACACCTACACCTAAAAAAGCAACTTTTTCTGAATATTTCATAGCTATTCTTTTTGGTACTAATTCCCCAAATACTAATGTAAAGAATGACAATATAACTGTAATTACTATTAAGGCTATAGTTTGCCAAATATTCAAGCTAAGAAATGGCATTATATCATACAATTTTTGTCCTACTACTTCTACATAATTATCTGCTGCAACTGCACTTGACAAAAATCCTGCTAACGTTATTCCTATCTGAATCGTTGCTAAGAATTTACTCGGCGTTTTTAATAACTTTTCTATTCTTTTTGCTTTTTTATTCCCTTCCTTTGCCATAAGTGCAATTTTAGCATCATTTAAAGAAATAAATGCCATCTCCAAAGCTGCAAAAAAAGCATTTAAAAATATTAATAATATTAAAACTAAAATTTGCATAATAAAATATCACTCTTCCAATCTTCTATTTATTGTTAATTTTTGTATCAATATAGTCCATTGCACATTTTTTTATCTTTTCCATTTTCATTTTCGTATCAATATTTGTATATTCTATTCTATTAACCAATTTTTGGATATAGTCTTTTTCTTTTACATATTTATACGAAGCTATAAAGTTTAAGTCAAATACAAATGCTATATATGATACCCAATGATCCATCGGTGTTTTTCTTTCTGATACAACTATAGTTTTACAATTCATAAAATCATTATATATTTTTTCGGTAATATTTTCTTTTCCCATATCCTTTTCTTTTACATTACATAAGACTTCTATATTTTCAAATTGTTTAACTCTAAAGTTATCTAATTTATCTGCATCTCTAATTATTCTTGAATGCAATAACTCTTGATTCGAAAGGCCTTCTTCTATTTCATACTTATTATGATTTAGAATTGCCTTATATATTATATCATCATATTTATCTTCTGTAATAAAGTTTCTAATTAATTTTTTATTAAATAATATATCTATTCCTAATTCAGCATGATCTACTGTTTTATAATCTTCAAAGTTGTTAAAACTTTTAGCTTGTTCAAATCTCCCTATATCATGCAATAATGCAATCAATTTTGCAAGTTCTAAATCTTCTTTACTTAATTTAAGTTCTTTAGCTATATATTCGCTAGCATTTATTACTCCATATGTATGATTTATTTTTAAGGATATTTTAGGATCATCTTTACTATATTTATTTATATATTTTTCAAATTCTTTTTTAGCTTTTTCTAAAT
>CALXZQ010000069.1 GCA_944393275.1 uncultured Clostridia bacterium | reverse complement strand
AGGTAGAATATGGAAAATATAAAAATCTTTGCAAGTAGTGAATATGCAGAACCATTTACAAAAGAAATATGTAATTGCTTAGGATTAGAAATGGGCAAAATAAATCGAATGAAATTTAAAAATGACAATAACTTTGTTCAAATATTAGAAACAGTAAGAGAACAAGATGTATATGTAGTACAAACCTCTTTGCCACCAGTAAATGAAAGAATAATGGAACTGCTAATTACAATAGATGCAATAAAAAGAGCATCAGCTAGAAATATAAACGTAGTTTTACCATATTTTCCATATTCAAGATCGGACAAAAAAGATCAACCAAGAGTTCCAATTACAGCAAAACTAATAGCTGAGATATTAGAAGCAGCAGGAGCAACAAGAGTTATAACATGCGATCTACATAATCCTTCAATAGAAGCATATTTTAATAAAATCAATTGTGATAGATTATCAGGAGAGGCTTTATTAGAAGATTACTTTAAAAAGAAGAATTTAGAAGATTTAGTAATAGTTGCAACAGATGCAGGAAGTTCAAAAAAAGCATATAAATATGCAAATTATCTTAATTGTCCTATAGCAATGGTAGACAAAAGACGTGATGGAAATGATGATAGAGCAATTGCAAATACAATTATTGGAGATGTAACAGGAAAAAATGCAATAATATTTGATGATGAAATAGATACAGCAGGGTCTATTATGGAAACTGTAAAAGTATTAGAAAAATTTGGTGCAAAAGCAATTTATGCAGGATGTACACATGGCGTATTATCCGGACCAGCAATAGAAAGAATAAAACAATCAAGTATAAAAGAGGTTGTTATGACAAATACAATACCATTGACAGATGAAAAAAAACTAGATAAAATTACGGTTGTATCAATAGCACCATTATTTGCAGAGACAATTAGGAGACTAAATGAAAAAAGACCATTAGGTGAGATACTAACTAGAGAGAAAGAGTAAGAAAATTAGGGGGAACATAATGTATAATTTATCTGTAATAGTTTTAATGGATAAGCTAAATAAGGACAAAATAAAAATGCTAAACTCATTAAAAAAACAAACATTAAAAGAGATAGAAATGTTTTGCATAACAGATGACCCAAATGATGTAAAGGATTATGAAAATATAAAAGTTGTGGAGGACTTCGATAAAGCGCTTGAATGTGCTAGTGGAGAATATACAGCGATTACTAATTCTAATACATTCTTTGAAGACAAATGGGCGGAAAAAGTATATGATTATGCAAAAATAGATAATGAAGATATGATTATATGTGATTTAGACATTGAAGACTATAAAGAAAATACACTAAAATCATTCAATCTAGCAAATATAGGAAATGATATAAATAGAATAGTAATATTAAACTGGAATTTATGTAATATACTATTTAAGACTGAAAAAATAAAAAACATAAAATTAAAAATGAATAATAAATATAATGAATTATTATTTATATTAGAGACTTTAACAAGATGTGAAAAAATAGGATATGCAGAAGATGTAAAATGTTATTTATACATGAAAGAATCTGAATTTAATAAGATTGAATTAAAAGATATAGAAGAATTAAAAGAGGTTCTAAAACAAGTAAAAGAAACATATAAAAAAGAAAATAAATATGATGAACAATATAAAGATATTTTATCAGCAATAGCATTTATCTTATTAGGAGTAAATTCTGTTATAAAACTAAATAGTAAACAACAAGAATTAGATATTGATATAAAAGAGAAAGAGAGAGAAATTATCAACTTTTTAGATATTAATTTTTTTGAATGGAGAAATAACAAGATATTAAAAAGCTCATTTATAAAAAAAGAGCTACCATATGTATGGTATGCAAATAAAATGTATAGGTATGGATATATAGATTTGTTTAATAAATTATATAAACTTATATATAGAAAATAAAACAAACAAAAATCACTGAATTTTTTCAGTGATTTTTTGTATTAGACATAAAATTTCACTTGTACTTTTGCAGTAAAAATGATATGATTCTAAGGAATAAAACTATATAGGTGATAAAAATGGAAGAAGAAAAAATAATTAGTCCAGAATTAAATAGTTTAGATGAAGAAAGGTTAGAAAATTCATTGAGACCTAAAACTTTATCTGAATATATAGGACAAACTAAAATAAAAGAAAAAATGAAAGTATATATAGAGGCTGCCAAAAAAAGAGGAGAACCATTAGACCATACTTTATTATATGGCCCTCCAGGGCTAGGAAAAACAACATTATCTAATATTATATCTAATGAAATGAATGCAAATATAAAAATAACTTCTGGACCAGCCATAGAAAAACCAGGAGATTTAGCAGCACTACTTACTAACTTATCCGAATTTGATGTATTATTTATAGATGAAATTCATAGGCTAAATAAAAGTGTAGAAGAAATATTATATCCTGCATTAGAAGATTACACATTAGATATTATTATAGGTAAAGGACCTAGTGCTAGATCAATCAGATTGGATTTACCTAAATTTACTTTAATAGGAGCAACAACTAAAGCAGGTGCATTAGCAACGCCATTAAGAGATAGATTTGGAATTACTGAAAGATTAGAATTATATGAACCAGAAGATTTAAAGAAGATTGTAACAAGGTCAAGTGGAATATTAGGAATAAATATAAGTGAAGAAGCGGCTATGGAAATAGCAAGAAGATCTAGAGGAACTCCAAGAATAGCAAATAGGATTCTAAAAAGAGTAAGAGATTATGCATCAGTATTAGGAGATGGAAATATCGATCTAAATATAGCCAAAATTGCTTTAAATAAATTAGAGATAGATGATTTTGGCTTAGATCAGACTGATAGAAATATATTACTTACTATAATAAATAAATATTCTGGAGGTCCAGTAGGAATAGAAGCCTTAGCTGCAACAACAGGAGAAGAAATAGATACAATAGAAGATGTATATGAGCCATTCTTGATGCAAAAAGGCTTTATCTCACGTACTCCTAGAGGAAGAATAGCATTGCCACTAGCATACGAACATCTAGGATTAACTTATACAAATTAACTGGTTATTGGAGTTTCTTATGAAAATAAAAGATTTTTTAAAGGAAAATTATAAGAGTGTATTATTAAATATATTTCTATATTTAATAATTGCTTTAATAATATCTCCAACAATTTTAGATAGAGGAATTGGAGATTTAGATGAACTATGGAATTATAATTTTGCAAGAAATATAGCTGATGGATTAATTCCATATAAAGATTTTAATATGGTTCAAACACCATTACTACCAATGCTAGCAGGAATAGTGTTAAACATCTTTACAAATGAATTGCTAACAATGAGAATATTAGCAATAATATTACACGCAAGTATTATGTTTATGTTATATAAAATACTAGTAAAATTAAAAATAAACAAAAAGGTAGTAGCAATATTTTTAATTATGTTATTTTATGTAATTAAAGATTATATAAATATTGATTATAATTATGCAACTCTTTTTGTAGTTTTAGTAATGATATACATAGAATTATTTAAATACAATAAAAATATATTAGAATCAAATTTTAAGAAAGATTTATTAATAGGCTTACTAGCAGGAATTACAATTTTATTAAAACAATCAACAGGAATAATTATTTCTATAGTAGCATTATTTTACAAAATAGTACTAATTAGAAAAAAAGAGGATTTAAAAGAATTTAGAAATATCTTAATAATAAGACTTTTACTTATTTGTATACCAATTATTATGTTGTTAATTTATTTACTGGTAAATAATGCGCTACCAGATTTTTGGGATTATGCAATTCTTGGAATAGCAACATTTTCAAATAAGATGTCATATTGGGGATTAATAGAATCAAAAGAGATTATTATAAAAGCATTGAGCATTTTAATACCTGGAACTATAGTAATTTCATATTTATATTCTTCAATAAAAAATAACAGGAAAATAAATACAATTGCAGCATATTCAATAGGAATGTTTTCAGTGGCTTTTCCTATATCAGATAATATACATTTCTTAATTGGAGCGACACCAGGAGCTATTCTTCTAGTATATGTATTTAATAGGGTAGTAACTATTCTTAAAGGAAAGAGTATTGAAGAGACAAAAGGTAAGATAAAAGTGTATATAAAAATATTCTTAAAAACCTTTGTAGAATTATGGATTTTAGTATATATAGGTATAAATATTTTGAATACTATTTTTTATATATCCAACTATACAAAGGAAGCAAAAGACTATACACAATTACAACACTTTAAATATATAAAAATGTCTGATGGACAGCTAGAACTAATAAAGAATTTGGACGAATACATTAATTCAAATGATGAGGTTTATATATTAGATTCAGATGCAGCTTTATATATGATACCATTAGATAGATATAATAAAGATTTTGATATGTTCCTAAAAGGAAACCTGGGAAGTAAAGGGGAACAAGGACAAATTGATAAGATAAAAAATATGAATGTACATGCAAAGATTTTAATAAAAAATGATAATTATGCTAGAAATTGGCAGAATCCAAATGAAGTAACTAATTACATAAAGAATAATTTAAATAAAATAGGACAGATAGAATATTTTGATATATATGAAAAAATTGATTAATAGAGGGAATAGATAGGAATAATTCTTAGTAAGATAGATATACTAAAAAAACAACTAGAGAAATTGAAAATAGAAAAATTTCTAGAATAAAACGTTGAAATCTTTTTATGTATATGGTAAAGTATGAAAGAAAAAATAAAAGGAGGACAAAATGAAAAAGAATACATTAATTGCAATTATTGTTATAATCTTTATTGTAGTACTTGGAGTATGTGCATATATCTTTTTAAGCAATAAAGGAGAAGTAAAAACAATAGATATTGATGCTGCTGGACAAACACTTGCTAATTCAAGTCCATTTAATGAAATGTCTACAATTGATATTACAACAGAACAATTAAGCTCATCATATGGAATTAATATAGAAAATGTAGATAAAGTAATTGGAAAAATGCCTATGATGAATGTTCAAGCATCTATGTATATATTAATTCAAGCTAAGGATGGAACAGTAGATACTGTTAAAGCTGAATTAGATAAATATGCACAACAATATGAAGAGCAATGGAGTATGTATTTACCAGAACAATACGAATTAGTTCAAAATAGAAAAATGGGAACTGTTGTGAATACTATTTACATGATTGTCGCAGAAAATGCAGAAACACTAGAACAAGAAATTACAAAATAACATTAAAATATAGTCTCTAAATAAACAGTTTAGAGGCTATATCTGTTTAAAGCATAAGTGAATTTGGACTAAAGGAGAAAAAATGGTATTCAGCAGTATTGTATTTTTATATATTTTTTTCCCAATAATGTTATTAATTTATTTTGCAGTACCCAAAAAATTAAAAAATGCTGTAATGATATTAGCAAGCCTTGTATTTTTTGCATGGGGAGAAATAAGATACATATTTATAATGCTAATATTGGCAGTAATGGACTTTTTCTGTGGAAAAGGTATAGATAGAAATGAAGGTAATAGAAAAAAACAACTAATATACTTATTTATAGATGTGGGAGTTAATTTATTAATATTATTCTTTTTTAAGTATGCAGATTTTATTATAGGAAATATAAATACCATATTAAATACGCAAATTCCACTTTTAAATATTCCTCTACCAATAGGTGTTTCTTTTAATACATTCCAGTCGTTATCATATATAATAGATGTATATAGAGGAACTGTAAAATG
>CALXZQ010000068.1 GCA_944393275.1 uncultured Clostridia bacterium | reverse complement strand
CATATTTTATACTATCAATAAATAATTAGTATTGACTATCTTTAAAATATATGATATAATACTTGTCAATTGAATATTTTGTTATAAACAATAATGATGATAGAGGTCGCGATATTTAAGAGTAATGTATTTATTTGAATTAGGCTCATATAAATATAGGAAAGGAAATATCGCCGAAGTGGTATTTAGTGCCTAAATAAATACTGCTGGGACATTGCAAAATATGTAATGGACTGTCACTTATGTGGAGCGCTATCTAATACTGATTTATATATAGATTTATGTTGTAGTTTAAAATCTAAACAAATATGTTTGGATTCTTAAGCTATAATTAGATTTATGTTTGAATTTAAGAGATGAAAACCATATATGTCTATCTGAGTATACATATATGGTTTTTTTGTATATAGAAAGCCGAGAGAAAACAAAATATCAAAAATAATAAAGGAGGATATTTTTATGAGTAAAAAAGTAGTAGTAGGAATTGCCATAGTATTAGTAATAGTAGCAATAATAGTAGTTGTGGCTTTTGGCAATAATCCAGAAGAAAACCAAAGACAAGTGTTACGTGTAGGAATGGAGTGTGCATATGCACCATATAACTGGTCACAACCAGATGATTCTAATGGAGCTGTTCCAATAAAAGGAGGAGTTAATTATGCATATGGTTATGATGTTATGATGGCTAAAAGAATAGCAGAAGAACTTAACTGCGATCTAGAAATTTATCAAATAGACTGGGATAGTCTACCAGTAGCTTTAGAAGCAAATACTGTAGATTGTGTAATAGCAGGTCAATCTATTACATCAGAAAGATTAGAAACAGTTGATTTTAGTACACCATACTATTATGCATCAATAGTAACTCTTACAAATGCTGATAGTGAATATGCTGATGCAAAGGGATTATCAGATTTAGAAGGTGCAAAATGTACTTCACAAATTAATACTTGTTGGTATGATACTTGCCTACCACAAATAAAAAACGCAGATATTTTACCTGCAATGGATACAGCACCAAATATGCTAGTTGCATTAAATTCTAAAACAGTTGATTTAGTTGTAACAGATATGCCAACAGCAATGGCAGCTTTGCAAGTATATCCTAATATGAAACTATTAGATTTTACAGGTTCAGAAGATAATTTTGAGGTATCAGATGAAGAAATTAATATAGGAATTTCTGTAAAAAAAGGAAATAGCGAATTATTAGAAAAAATTAATAATGTATTAAAAAATTATACTGCTGAAGATTTCGAAAATATGATGGATGAAGCAATAAAAGTTCAGCCATTATCAGAATAATCTGAGACTAAAGGAGAAAATTATGAAAGCATTACCAGATGATTTTTTAGGAAGAATAGCATTTATAATAGAAAAATATGGAGAAAACCTATTAAAAGGAGCAGGAACAACATTAATCATTGCATTAGTAGGAACAATTATTGGATGTTTAATTGGATTTGTAGTTGGAGTTATCCAAGCAACTCCTATTAATAAAAGCGATAATATCTTTAAAAGAATATTTCTAAGAATTATAAATATTATATTAACAGTTTATGTGGAGGTATTTCGTGGTACACCTATGATGGTTCAAGCAATGTTTATATTTTATGGATCTGCAATCTTGTTTAACATACATATGGATATGTGGGTGGCAGCGTATTTTATAGTATCAATAAATACAGGAGCATATATGGCAGAAACAGTGAGAGGTGGTATTTTATCTATCTCAGAAGGTCAAACAGAAGGAGCAAAAGCTATTGGTATGACACATGTTCAAACTATGGTATATGTCATAATACCACAAGCTATAAGAAACATTATGCCACAAATAGGTAATAACCTAATTATAAATATTAAAGACACTTGTGTTCTTTCTTGCATTGGTGTTGTTGAATTATTCTTTGTTTCAAAAACTGTATCAGGAGCATATTATACGGTATTTGAAACATACACTATAACTATGGTTATGTACTTATGTATGACAGTATTCTTCTCAAAGCTACTTAGAATCATAGAAAGTAAGTTAAATGGACCTAAAGATTATTCTCTTTCTACAACAGATACTTTAGCTTATACCAGTGGAATGTTAAAGTATCCTAAAAAGGAGGTAGTATAATGCAAGAAAAAATGATTGAAATAAAACATCTAAGAAAAAGCTATGGAAATAATGAAGTGTTAAAAGATATTAATTTTTCAGTAAAAAAAGGAGATGTTACTTGTATAATTGGATCATCTGGTTCAGGAAAATCAACACTACTTAGATGTATTAATTTATTAGAAACACCTTTTGAAGGAGAAATATTATATAAAAATCAAAATGTTCTTGAAATGAAAAACATATCTAGTTATCGAGCAAAAGTGGGTATGGTATTTCAAAATTTTAATTTATTTGAAAATATGAATGTTTTAAAAAATTGTACAATAGGCTTAACAAAGGTTTTGAAAGAAGATAAAGAGCAAGCTAAAAAAGAAAGTCTTTATTATTTAGAAAAAGTAGGAATGTTACCATATATTAATGCGAGACCAAGGCAATTATCAGGAGGACAAAAACAACGTGTTGCAATAGCTAGAGCATTGGCAATGAAACCAGATGTGCTTTTATTTGATGAGCCAACTTCCGCATTAGACCCACAAATGGTAGGAGAAGTTTTAAATGTAATTAAGAACTTAGCAAAAGAAGGATTTACTATGATAATTGTTACTCATGAAATGGCTTTTGCAAGGGATGTTTCAAACCATGTTGTATATATGAACAATGGAATTATATGTGAAGAAGGAACACCAGATGAAATTTTTAAAAATCCTAAGAAAGAAGAAACTAAAAATTTCTTAGAAAGATTTATAAATATATAAAATAGTTGAACTAATAAAAATGTGAAACAAATCTGAAATTAACTTCATATCTGTTTCACATTTTTTACACCCTTAATCTTTTTATTTGTTTTAATTCTTTATTTAAATTATCTATCATACCAGTTCTAAGCTTAAGTGCTTCAGTATATTCATCTAAAATTTCAAGGAAGTTTTCATCATTTTCTCCCTTATCATAGAGCATTTTCATTCCTTCATGATAATAATTTTTCTTTTTCTCTGTTCTAGCCTCAAGCATCTTATCGTAATATTCTTTAATCTGAGATAAACGTTTTAAGTTATTTTTTAAGTAATCTAGGTACCCATTTGTACAATATATTTCATATATAGTATCATCAATAACAACTTTAATTAATGCTTTTACAATCCTAGGATTATTTTTTCCTTCTTTAGCATTTTCAATTAAAATCTTTAATGTATCAGTAATTCCAACATGTGATTTATATTGCCTTTTACTAACAATTGCATCATATTCATCAGCGACTTTTATTATTTGAGCTTCTAGAGGAATTTCGCGACCTTTAAGACCATCAGGATAACCAGAACCATTTAAGGCTTCGTGGTGACATTTAGGACCTATAGCATATGGTCTTAGTTTTAAATCTTGCATACACATTTTGTAACCTATTGTAGTATGCGTTTTCATTATTTCATACTCTTCATCTGTTAATCTTCCCGGTTTTTGTAAAATTGCAGGAGGAATAAAAGCTTTGCCAATATCGTGAAGAAAAGCACAAGTAGTACAATATACTGTAAAACTTTTTCTTAAATGTAGATATTCACAAATTCTACAAGTTACATTTGCAACATTCTCACAGTGTTTTCTTGTAAAAACATCTAAAGTATCTAACATATTTAATTGATATCTTAAGGTGGAGTCTAAATTATATGATTTAATAACCGCAGGATCATAAAAATCGAATTTTACTTCTGGCATATTTTTCTCCTTTGTAATAGTTTAAAAATAATATAACATAATTATACATAAATCTCAATCTAATTTAAAATATTTTAAAATCAGATATAAAATGATTTAAAACTTAAAGATTTTATGATAAAATGACTAAAATTGTAAGGTTACAATAGAATACTATGTGTAAAATATTATTTTGAACTTGGAATCTATAAGATAAAAGGTAATTTAGAATAGAAAGAATTTTTTTAAAGAGGAAAATAATCCAAGATTAATTAAAAATAAAAGAAATTGTATAAGGAGAAGTAAAGAATGAAAGTATTATTTGCAACAACAAATCCTGCAAAAGTAGGAAAATATAAAGAAGAACTAGAAAAAAGAGGAATAGAATTAATCACAATTAAAGATTTAGATTTTAAATTAGATATAGATGAAAATGGCAAAAATGCAATTGAGAATGCATATATAAAGGCAAAGGCTTATTATGATGCAACTAAAATACCAGCAATTGGTATGGATAATAATTTATTTATAAAAGAATTGCCAGAAGATAAACAACCAGGAACACATGTAAGAAGAATAAATGGTAAAGTATTAAACGATGAAGAAATGATAGAATATTATACAAATTTAGCGAAAGAATATGGAGGCAAACTAACAGCTAAATGGGTATATGGAATGATATTCTATAATGGAAAAGAAACAAAACAATTCAGTTGGAGCAAGAGTGATTTTTATCTTATGGATAAACCTTGTGATAAAAGACTTCCAGGATATCCATTAGATTCATTATCTGTTATGCCAGAAAATAACAAGTATTGGTTAGAATTAACAGAGGAAGAGAAAAAATCTTCAAAAGAAGTTAATAATAATGATGCAGTTATAGAATTTATTATTAATAGTTTAGATAAATAATATGAGGAGATCATAAAATGAATAGTAAAAATCCCTTTGATAATAAAAAAGTAATAATATTTGATCTTGATGGAACGCTTATAGATACAATTGGTACTTGGAATGAAGTCGATAAGACATTAATAAATAGATTATCTGAAATACCAGTAGACATAGAAAATATACATCAAATGAGAGATACTGCCTTAGCTAAAGCTAAATCAAACAATATTTATTTAGACTATTGCAACTCTTTAAAAGAAAAGTTTAATCTGAAAATGTCTCCAAGTGAGATATTAAATTTAAGATGGAAAATATCAGATGAGTATTTAAAAAATATAGTGGAATATAAATTAAATGCTGATAAAGTATTAATTAAATTAAAAGAATTAGGATATAGGTTAGCTTTAGCAACAACGACAGGGAATAGACAAATAGATGCATATGTGAATTATAACAAAAATATAAGAAATAAAGCTAAATTAGATGAAATATTTGAGATAATACTAACAAAAGAAAATGTAGAAAATAAAAAACCAAATCCAGAAGTACATTACAAAGTAATGGAACACTTTAAAGTAGAACCAAGTGAATGTTTAATAATAGAGGATTCACTAATAGGAGTGAAGGCTGCTAAAAACTCAGGAGTAGAAGTAGCTACTATATATGATAAATATTCTGATCCAAATAGAGAAGAAATAAATAAATTAACCGATTATAATTTTAATACATTTGATGAAATACTAGAAATATTAAATTGATATGAGCTTGAAGTAAAAGTTTATTAGACAAATTTATCTAATAAACTTTTTGTCATATACAACATTTTAATGTAACATAAGTAACGAAAAATTAGAAAATATATTGACAAATGATACTATATAGGATACTATAATAAAGACAAAACATTCAACTTAGAAAGGATAACTTTTAGGTGGAGACCTGCATAAGGAGGAATGTAAATGTCAGATATTGACAAACTGATAGTAAAGATGAAAAGAAGGCCTAATGGAATTCGATTCAAAGAACTAGCTAAAATATTAGAATATAATGGGTATAAAATGAAGAAAAAGAAGCGGTACATC